>NZ_JBPOEU010000029.1:0-40257 GCF_051251695.1 Maritalea sp.
TTCGTCGCCGTTCATGCTTCGGTCTGCAACCATTTCAATCAGGAGCGCCACCTTTACTCACGCGAAAATTTCAAGCTAAACCGAACCGCTGCTCTCTCCGAGTGGCGTCAACTCGGCGCGGCATAAGGGACAGCCTCATTGTCCTTGCAGAGACTGGTTCGCATCCGTCTGACACCACCGACCAAAGGCCAATCATGCACTAACATTCAGACTGGACCACTCAAGTGGGGCTGATCACTTCGGTTACGGCTAAAATTCCCGGCTAACAGGAAAAATTTTTGGAATCTGAGCTTGATTTCCAAGTGTTACGGGCGATTGCCCTGCGCAAATTTGCAGGGAACTTTGGCGCGAATATCAGGGATATTCCTCTGAAGAAACAGAGAAGTGCAGATCAAGATCAGGGAAGACCGAAACTTACGTCAAAGCCGTACGATTTGGCCTGCCCATTCCAATCGAGTGGAATAGGTTTGCGGACGATCCGTTCGAGGGTTAACGGGGTACACCGCTATGGATCACAACCCATTTGATGACGGACATGGATCAAATGCCATTGGCGGCTTGCATTCTCAGTCGTCGTGCGTCGCCATGATTAAGGCGCCCAACAACGGTCCGTTGTGGGCCAGGGATGCTGGGACCAGCTTTGGCCGAAAAAGTTCCGGTATCGTTTCGATATGTGATTGAACGCGGTCAAGATACCCCTTTGCCAAACCAACACTGCCGCCAAGGGCAATGGCTTCAAGGCCGAGGGTCACAGTCAGATCAGCGCAAAGATTGGCAATGGCCTGGGCCGATTTGTCAATTAGTCCATCTGCCCAATGTTCGCCCTGTACGGCTCGTTCAAATACGTCACGCGCGTCAAGGTCGCGATACCCAGCGCATTGGGCAGCCCGCGCGATTGCATTGCCGCTCGCGATGCTTTCGACAGTGCCAAACCGTCCGCTACCACACATTTCCAAGCTGAGGGAGGAGGAGCTGAACCCGATGTGGCCAGCCAACCCATTTGCACTTTGGTGCAACCGTCCCCCCAAAAACAGACCGCCCCCCACACCTGTGGAAACTGTGATGTAGCCGAAGTTTTTCAAACCCACGCCGCTCCCGAACTGGGCCTCGGCAAGTGTCGCAGCAGCAGCGTCATTGACAAGCGATGCTGGCCCGATTTTTTCAGCAATGATTTTGCCAAGGGGTATCGCTTCTATACCCTGCAGCGTTGCGCGATTAACAGCGTGCCAATCTCCGCGAGCATCGACGCGTCCGGTCACAGCCACGCCAAGCCGGTCATCTGGCCGGTAGCCGACATCGCGCAGCATCACAGTCAGTTTTTCGATGTGCACATTAGGGGCAGAATTGCCCTCCGTTTGGATGGTTCTGCTCTCATTGATTTGACCGTTTTCAATGCTTGCAACCGCTGTTTTTGTTCCGCCAAGATCCACGGCAAATCCGTTCAACTGGGCGATTTGGTTCATTGACGCGCCCCATGCAATCCGTCGACGAACAGCTTTGTCATGACTTCCAAACGTGTCAGCGCGCTGCCGACAGTCACACAATCGGCACCGGCGCTCAGGGCCTGATTGGCCAACAAAGGCGTATCGTACCGCCCTTCGGCCATAGTAAAGGCGCCCAAGGTGCTGAATTCGCGAACCAGATCGATATCGGGAGTATGTTCTGCCTTCGCAGTCGCAGCGGTGTAGCCAGACAGAGTGGTCCCAAGGATTTTTGCGTCTCCCGTCAATGCGTGCCGGGCATCGTCAAGTGTAGAGCAGTCGGCCATTGCAATCGCGCCATGTGATAAAATCGTGGCAAGTACTGCGTCTCGGCTGTCATGTCGTGGACGATTTGTGGCGTCATAGGCGACGATATCGGCCCCAGCCTTAATAAGCGCTATTGCGTCTTGTTTGGTTGCCGTAATTTGCACGGGTGTCTCCTGACTGTCGGATTTCACGATGCCGATAATCGGGACATTGACCAGCGGACGCGTTGCACGAAGGTTCGGGATGCCTTCAATACGCAATCCTGCGGCGCCGCCTGCGACCGCGGCCAGTGCCATTGCGGCGACGATGTCAGGCTTGTCCATCGGACCGTCGTCAACAGGCTGGCATGATGCGACCAGGCCACCCCGAAGCCGCTCTAGCACATCCGTCATTGCTTTCGCTTCTTTCTTTGTTTGGCGCGCCGTTCTGCCAGGGCAAGATCGGCCTCTTCTGACCCATCATGAAATGAGCCGAACCATTTATCCAGTGGGATCGTGCCATCAGAGTAATTCACCTCAAAAAGCCGATGATGTAGATAGTGCGCATAGTAGGGCAGGTGAAATGTTGACTTATCCTTTGTAACGACACGATCGAACCCTGTATGTCCCTGTGCCGGTGAAAGTCCAACCATCATGGAATAATGCAAGAAATGCAACGGGTGCGCAGGAACGATCCAGTAAATCAGAAAGCCAGAGAAATACAATAAATGTTCAACCGGATGCATTGATATTCCTGACCAAGGGCCGGGGTTGCTGTTCCGGTGATGGACCTTGTGAAAACGCGTATAAAGAGGGGGCCAGTGAATTAGTCGGTGCACACAGAAAAAATGAAATTCGTGTAACAGCGGCACAAAGAACCAAAGAAGAATGAGCCAGATCGGATTGGCGATCGGATCAAGCTGGGCAATCATGCCATTGGCATATAGCCAAAGCGATGTGACCTCCCACGCTGTCCAGATAGGAACGCCAAATACAAACGTCCAGAACAGATTATCACGCAGCTGCGTTCCAAAGGTAAAACCAGGGTGTTTTCCTTCTGGCCATTTTCGGTTGAACTTAAACAGTGTGCCTTGCGCACGTCTGATGTACAGCCAATAGTGTTGCAAGCCGACAATCAGAACCATTAGGGTGCAATTTCGAATAAAAACAAATGCGATCCAGTCCAAAGTTAATGTGCGCATTTGCTCGACCGGCGGCGTCAGGAACAACCACACAAGCGTGCCCAGACCGCCATAAAAAACGCCCCATGGAAACAAGTATTTGGGCAACCATCCTAAAATGGAGACCAATTGGGGTGGCCAGACAAAGACCCCTGGATATCGGATAAGCTCATTCGGTTTCCAGTAACCGCGGTTGTCTTCCTTGCCGAAATCAGAGTCATCCATGATTTACGTGACCTCCCTAACATACACTAGCATTCGAAGTCCGGCTTTAGCGAACTCATTCATGGCAAGCTCGAGCCATGGGAATTTCGACGCACGGCGCATTCATACGTTTGCCGAGATTTGTTTTCCGGTCAGCTTTTCATAAGGTAAATCTGTCAGTTCGCTGGTGCACAGTCCCGTGCTTTGAACATTGTAACTTGCGGCGGCGATGGGGTCATAGGCGTCTTTATGTGACACCGCTGCTTTGACAATCACAAAGTCAGCGTTTTCAGGGCTGATACCTTGCGAATGCAACTGGCCTAGATCCATTGGCGGTGTCTTGTGGCTGGTCAATAGGACCGTCGCCTGAACATTTTGCAGTACGGCGCAAGGGCCCATGTCGATATGTGTCCCCATCATAGAAGCCAGATGAGATTGCTTGTTCTCAAGCTCAAATTTTCCATCACTGAGGTGGCGAACGACACCAGAAAACTCCATGGGTTTACCATGATGTTCGTCAGTTTTGGCACCAATCAACAGGTTGATTGTTTTGCCTGTCTCCGACGCATGGCATTGCGCCGCGGCTTCTGGGTCGTTTACGATTGCGACGATGTTCTTGCGGCCTGTGTCTAACAATGGTTCCAGCAAACCTGTGCCATCACCCGGCGTGCCCCCGCCAATATTGTCAGCGGGTTCAACCAGCAATACGGGCCCCTTGCCGTGTGGTTCAGCGTCAACACGCTCCAGAACCGATTCTAGCGAGGTCTCGGTCGGATAGGCGTGACTTACGTTAGCCTCAAATTCCGCCAGCAAGTTGTGCAAATAACCGCGCGCGGTCTCGGCATCCCCGCTTGTGCAGCAATTAAGACTAAACCCGCAATCTGGAATATCCGCGTATGCATAGCCGCCCATCACATTGATGCACAGGATGTCCGGATCCCGTGCCTCGATGGCGCGTGCTTTTGCCTGCACCGCTTTCATGGGGTTGACTGCTGTGGCAAGCCCTGTGGGCGGGATGACAAAAGCGGTCGCAAGATGGTGTTGGCTGGCTGTACGCCCATCCATCAATTGTTCTAATCTCTGTGCGGCATGCACGGCCGCTTCGCGGGCATCGCTATGAGGATTCATGCGGTAGGAATACAGACACGTGCTGAAATCGGTCATGTCTTTGGTGACATTGGCGTGAAAGTCAATGACCGCAACGACAGGAATGTCGATGCCCTTGGCGTGCAACCGATTGTGAGTTTCACGCAATAATACACCTTCTACGTCGTCACAATCTTGGCTGACCATTGCACCATGCAGGATGAGGAATATTCCAGCCAGGTCAGCGGATTCCTTTTCAAGCACATCGAAGAAATGACTGTTAAATAGGTCGACGGCCTCTTGTGCTACCATCCCCGAGGGGTTGGCGGCCATCTGTATGGCCGGCACCACGGTCCAGTCCCGAAGCTGAGCATATTCCAGAAACCCGTCCGTAGGAGACCCGTTTCCAGTGTTTTGCGAAATTACGTCATGTCCGATATTTAGCCCGCCCTGACGAAATTCATCCAGTCCGGTCTTGTGGTGCAGAAACGTGTGGGTTTCATGAAACAATCCGGCCAACAGCACGCGTTTGGTTTTCATCTCTTCGCCCCCTGGCCGCGCATTCATATCTTGTTGTCGGCCATCAGATCCTGATCAAGTTTCGCTTGATAAGCTGCGCGGGCCTCTTTGTCTATTTCGACGCTCTTTGCAAAATAGATAAAGCCAACCGCCCGGCGTGACCGGGTCTTGGAGCGGTTTTTCCCGGCCCAGTGAATGGTTTTGGAATCGTGCATCAAAAACGTGCCTGCACCACACGGGAACGCGACAGTATTTTCTTTGTCGTCATCTGTGCCGAAATCGGTCATTCCCTGCGAAAATCCCAGAACGTTCGATCTTGCATGGGTGCGAAAACCATCGGCCTTGTGCGAACCGCGAACATAGTGAATACACCCGTTCTCATGATCGACATCTTCTAGCGCCAGCCATCCGGTGACGGCCTTGGACGGTTTGATATGAAAGAAATATCCATCTTGATGTGCAGGTGTCGCTTTGCCGATGCCCGGCGGTTTGTTGAAATATTCGACATTCACGCCCTTAACCTCTTCACCTAGTGCTGTTTCGGCCATCGTTCGGATGACACTATTTCGCAGCAAATCATCAAAATAGGAATCGTGATCGTGCATATTCATCAATTGCTTGATGCTGGTGTCGTCGTTGATGTCTTCGTAATAGACTTCGGATCGGCTCATGCCCGGAACGTGCTGGGCAATATACCGATCCAATTCTGCATTAATTTCGGCCATTTTTGCGGCGCCAAATAACGAATCGACCCGCAAATAACCGTCCCGATCAAAACAATCTTTCGTCTCCGAAGCGTCAAAATCTAATGCGGATTGAAGCATGGCCCTGTCCTTGAAACGATGTTTGTTGTTGCACAAGTGAACTCCAGAATGTTCACTAAGTCACGTAGTCAATCCGGCAGAAAGATAGGAATATCGATAATTTTCGGAGAAAATCGGATCGAGTAATTATGAATACCAACATTCAAACCGCTCATTTGATCCTTGGAAAACATCAGTTTGGTCGTATTGATGAACGCATGAAGATAGGTCCTGTGATCTTGCACGTTTACGACTTGTTTTGGGTACATCAGGGCGACGTCAGAATTAGTTTTCCAACGCTTGGCCGCACACTTGATCTAAGCGCCCCAGACGGTGTTTTAATTCTGCCCGAAACGCAGTTTTCGGGGCGTGCGACGGGGCCTTTCGCGACCGCATCCGTTTGCCATTTTCAATATTCAGGGCCTTGCGCGCCAGCGTTTAAAGCCCGAGGAATTTATAAGGTGCGCTTTGATGAAAATTTGCACGTCCACAATCAGGTGCGTCTGGCGATGGAACTTGCACAAAAGGATGACGACAGGCTGATGAGCCGTCAGCAACGTCTATTGCACTCAATACTTGATGGGTTCGAGAGCCCGACCGAACGATCAAACGCACACAAGGCGACGCCGAAACACTGGCTGGAAGCAGTCTGGATACAGGTCGCCGACCATTTACAGGGCATACGCACACTGAATGATGTTGCACGAATTGCCGGCGTGAGTGAAAGCGGACTGCGCAGACAGCACCGCGCGATTTTTGAGACCTCGGCAGGCGAATATCTACGTATTTTGAGGCTAAGCAAGGCGGAAACACTGTTGGCCACCACCGGATTCTCAATATCGGAAGTCGCCATGCAGGTTGGGTATCGGCACGCCGAAACTTTTTGCACAGCGTTCAAGACTTCACGCGGGATGACGCCTGGTCAGTTTCGCCGCTGGTCAAAACCATTTGCGTAAAAGAAAGCAAATATCATGAGACTGTCCAAGAAAATTACAATCTACGCCAACCCAGACCCGTTGCTAATAAGCCAACAGGCGATTTTTCCCGGTATCGTTCAATTGGAAGACGACAGCCTGTTGGCTATCTTTTCAATTGGACAGGCGTTTGATGCAGCCGACCATCGGGCATTTATCAGCACCAGCACCGATTTGGGCCAAAGCTGGACTGCACCGAAACGGCTGCATCACCATGAATTTCAACCACATCCGATTTCAGAAACGATGAAGCCACTGTTGCTGGCTGACGGAAATTTGTTGGCGACTGGCTATGGCTTTGTTCGTCATACTGATCTTGCGCCGATTGTTGACCCCGATACATTCGCGGTTCTTCCGCTTCGGAATTTGGTCAGCCGGTCTGTCGACAATGGGCAAAACTGGGAGGTTCCGAACCTGGTCGATATTACTGGTCAACCGCTTGAAATGTCCGGTCCGTGTATTCAGTTGCAATGCGGCCGTATCCTTGCCGCGGCCCCGCCGTTCCATTTGGGGGAGGACGGGCATTCGGGCTGGATCATCTTCAGCGACAATAGCGGTCAAAGATGGGAAAAATTGACAACATTTTTTGAGAGCCCTGGCGGCGAGATCGCCGCATGGGAATGTCGGTTGTGTGAAACACGTCCGGGACAGGTGGTGGTTCTGTTTTGGGCCTATGACAATAAGACCAAAACCAATCTGAACAACCATGTCGCGATATCCTACGATGCAGGCCAGAGCTTTGAGCCCGCAATTGACACGGGCGTGCGTGGACAAGCGTCAAACCTGATGCGGTTGGCTGATGATAAAATTCTGACAATACATGCGCATCGCGAAGATCCTGCCGGGCTTTGGGTGCGTCAGGTCGATATTTCTGATGGACGGTTCAAGATTGAAAGTGAGCTAAGTCTGTTTTCTGACGATCATATGAAAAGCGACGCCACCGACATCAAGAAGCAATTTGGCAGTCTGAAGTTTGGGCAGCCGTCGCTCTTACAGCTTTCAAACGGTCAAGTACTGGCCGCATACTGGGCGGTTGAGGAGTGTCAGCACGTGATCAAGGGGTGCATACTGGACCTGTAAACCGCTCGGGATGTTAGAAAGAAAGCCGTACGAAATGCAGGCTCATCGCGCGGTTGTCGCCTGCGTAATATGTTACTATTACATCGCCGTCGGGCAGGGCAGTGGCAAACGGCAAGCCAAAGCCCCACATTTCCATACCTGCCAGCAGGTCGCCTGTATCACGGACATCACTGTCTTTTGGCGCGGCGTGTGCGTATATTTGAACTTCACTTTCAGGCTGGAACGCGGCGTCAATTGTCAGGGCCATACGTGCGCGAATGCTCTGGCTGCCAAACCGATCAACCCACGCGAGGACAACACGTCCGTCGAGCAATACCGCCGGCTGTCCGGCCTGATCGGAAATCCCTATATCCTGTGCGTCGGACCATGTTTGCGCATTATCTTTGCTTAGACGGCGGTGAATGTTTTGATATTTTTTGGTCGTCCGGTCATAGGTCTAGGCAAAGCTTGCAACGTTTCCAAATGCGTCAACTGCACAGCGCAGGTCCCAATTGAAGAAGCGCCCGGTTTTGCCTTCGGCGACTGGCCGGGGCGCTGACCAACTCATCCCAGTATCCAAAGAGTGTGAGAACACAGCTTTTTGTTGCCAGGTCGTGGCGTCATCGTAGTGTTTGTTAGTCTCGATGCTCATGGCCAATGACCCGTCGGCGAGTTTCAGAACCGGGCAGGTAAGGCTGGGCGGTCCAATCTCATCTGGCATGGGCACCGTGCGCCATGCCGTCCAAGAGGCCCCACCATCGTGTGACTCTGCCAGTAAGATCGCCATAGGCAAACAGCCTTCTGTCGCAGCGTTGAACAGAGGTATGCCCGGATGGCTGGTCCGATCTACCCACATGGCTGCGGCCAACAAATGTTGCGGTCCAAGTTCTGTCAAATAGCACAGCTTGAGCGATCCGAACTGTCCACCGACCTTTACATCAAGGAATGGCATCGTCGGTTGGCTCCAGCTGCGTCCATTGTCACGGGATCGATACATCTCGATCGTTTCTTGGTCACAGTCCTTGTCAGCGCCCATGCGCGCCGTGGCGAGAAGAGTGCCGTCATTCAGTAGGGTTATGGATCCGAAGGTGATGCATGCGCGATTGGTTCCCGGCTCGCCCTGGCTGATTGTTCCTCTGTCGACGATTTGCAGCGCTCGATCCCCCAAAGATTCTAGTCGTTGCCGACATGATCCGTTTTGCCAGGCCAGCCCATCAATAGCTTTGCCTGTTTCTCAGCCTTTCTTGCTGCTTCGGCATCTTCAAAGATCCGCATGACGCATTGCGGTTTTTGACGGTCAATCACGTCGTACACCAAGTGATAGCCAAGCTTGTCCATGATCGGTCCGATCCATCCGGCACAATGGTCACAATACCGCGCCATCGGTTCGGCATCATTGTCCATGACTTTGCCGAGGCTCGGGCACGCGTTCATTCGCAATTTAAGCCGGTCTTCATGCAGCTCAAGATCTAGGTCGCAGTTTTCCTCGATGCGTATGTGGTCCCAATACTCGCGCATCCCCTCGAGTCCCTTTTCACGAAACAGCTCGATCGTGTGGCGTTCCTGGTTTTTGCTGATCTCCAGCCAATAGGCATGCAGCGCATCTTCGCCCTGTGTCTCAAGAAATTTAAACACTTCATTGTAAAACTTGGTGAAATGATCGCTGGGAATCATGGGCGTTTGTAAATGATCTGGCGGCACGAACCCGGGCCGGTGATTTCTGTGTCGATTGCAAACGGGCTGTCTGCGGCCATGGCGTTATTGGTCTTTATCGTCTGGTCACAAAAATGTTTTGAAACGCGGCCGGAAATCTTTTGGACATGGGCATAGGCGGTGCAGTGGCGAACCGTCAGTACGATCATGTCCTTGCCAATTTCAATGTCATACTCAGCTTCTTCGCGGTCAAAAAAATGCCGCCAGTGTTTAACCAACTCGCCCGCGTTTCCGTCCATCAGATGAGCGCGGATATCTGCATAGACATCCTGACCGACTCGCTCGAAGATTTTGTCCATGACGTCGATGCCATAGTATTTAATAACAAATTCGATTGTCGTGTCGGCGGCACCGTGGAAATCCATATGGACATTACCGCTTTCGTTATAACGCAGCGGTTTGTCGTCCGGCCTGATCACGCCATTTGTTCAAACACAGGTTTGCCCCCCACATAGGTTTCGCTGACCGCCAATGTATTTGGATCCAGCACGGCAAAATCGGCGAGTTTTCCGACGGCGAGGCTGCCGAGGTCATGCTCAAGTCCAAGTACGCGGGCCGGGATAAGTGAGCTGGCCATAGCCGCACGCGTCAGGTCGGTTCCGGTGAAGGACAAATAGTTTAGCATTGCTTCGTGCGACGTCAGCGAAGAGCCACACAACCCTCCATTATCGTCTTTGACGGCGTTTCCTTTGGCGCTGGTGACCCAGTAGCCTGGAAAAGCCTCAAACCGTGCCCCGTCGCGACCGGCATATTTGATTGAATCAGTTTCAAGGAATACCCGGTCGGCTGGCAGTTGCGACAGCAGTTTCACCAGTTTTGGGTGCACATGAATACCGTCGCATATCAGCCCCAGTGCCAGATCGGGCTCTGCCAGCAACGCATCTGGCAGCGAAAAAGGATGAACGCCACTGTCGTCGGGTGGCAAGGATTTGGTGACATTGTACATGTGGGTGACGGCGTCGATACCCCATGAGACATAGCGCGATATGTTATCGGCCAAGCCTCGGCTGTGGCCAAGGTGAACCGACACGCCATTCTGCTTCATCAGGCCAATAAATTCTTCGGCACCATCCAGTTCAGGGGCGACGGTAACTGCCAGCAACTTTCCCTCTGCCGAATTGATAAGTTGATGGCCAAGTTCAAGAGTTGGCAACAAAAGGTTTTCAGGGTTATGGGCGCCGGGCGCACCGAAACACGGGCCCTCACTGTGGACACCAAGTGCGCGTGCGCCCCTAGCTTGGGAACACTGTTGCGCCAGATCTGACAAAACACCGGCGGTTTTGTCCGGTGCCAATGAACCGATAGACGGCAGGAACCCAGTCACACCATATTGGGGCAATAGATCTGCACTGTTGGCAACGCATCCCGGTGTAGGCTCGTGATAAAAATTAATATCAAAGCCGTGCTGCAATACATCGATCATGCCCGGAAACAAGATCCGTCCAGCTCCGTCTATGACCTTGACGTCGTTTCCTGAGACAGTTTTCCGGTCCAGCAACGCGGAAATTCTGTCGCCATCGACCAGCAAATCTTTATGAACTGGCCCTTCAGGCGTTATGATTGAAACGTTCGTCCATTTTTGTTTAACTTGCATGAACTTGCCGATCCTAATATGTTATTATGTTAACGAAGTAGGTTCAAATTTCAAGGTGCATTAATGGCGCGACTCTGTGTGTGTGTGACCGGTTCAACCCACGGGATCGGCTTTGCCATTGCAAAGGCCTTTGCACAATCGGGCGCGCGTCTTGTCATAAACTCGCATCAGCCTGATGCCGCAGCTGTAAGAGCGCTAGGCGAATTGACCGAATGTCATTTTGTGCAGGCAGATCTGTCCACTGTGGAAGGGGCCGAATACCTTGTCCAACAGGCGCACCACAAACTGGGCGCCCTTGATACGCTGGTGAACAATGCCGGTACGTTTACTGACACCGATTTCGGCACCATTGACAGCGAAATGTTTCGCCGTGCTTTCGATTTGAACGTCAAAGGTTATCTGTTCGCGTCTCAGGCTTTCGCTTCCATCGCATCGGCAGCTGGGAAAGGGGGATCGATAATTTGCATCGGGTCCACGAATTCTTTGGCCGCAGAAAAAAACAGCGTCATCTATGACAGTACCAAAGGCGCAATTTTGATGATGATCCGCTCGCTTGCAGTTTCACTGGCGGACCAGGGGATACGGGTCAATGGAATTGGCCCGGGTATCATTGAAACACCATTGACCCAAGCCGTGCTTGAGCCAAAGCAAACGCGCGATGAGCTGTGCAGGCAAATTCCCTTAGGCCGGATCGGTCAGCCAGATGACATTGGCGCGACGGCAGTATTCCTGGCATCGCAAGCCACAGGATATATCACCGGACAAATGCTTTATATTGACGGTGGGATTACGGCGCAGCAAATGTCATGGGGTGCACAAGTATGAATAAAGATTTGTCACCACGACACCTACAATTGCGGTCCATGCTGTTGCGACGCTGGAAGACCCAAGGCCTTGGTCCCGGCGACAAAATTGAATCACAAAATGAAATTATCAAGTTTTGTGACTACTCGCTGATTACAGTAATGAAAACACTCAAAGATCTCGAAGCCGAAGGGGTGATCCGACGTCAGGTCGGTAAAGGATCCTATCTGGTGAAAACACCTTGGGCCGAAGCGCATTGGCGTATTGGTTTTTTTTATAACCGAGATATCGTTGGTGGTGGAATATTCGACAATGCGTTCTACACCAGAATGGTTACTGCGATTGAAAAAGGCGTAGTCTCAGATGGGCACGAATTCGTGCTGGGCAGCTTCACCCACGGTGCGATGCCAACAAATCTTTGGGATGCTCTCGACGCAGTTATTCTAACCGGGATCACCGATAAAACGAACACCGGCGGTTTGTCCGAAACGACCAGTCAAATTAGCCTGATTGATCTGTTTACTGATGATACGTTATTTCACAGTTTCCGGCTCGATTTCGCGTCGCTTTTTGTTGATATGTTCAAAAGTTTCGCGGGCAAGTCCTATCGGTATCTTTATTTGGACTCTGAGATATTGTCAGGCGAACAAGCCGCGCGCCTAGAAGGGTTTCGGAATGCCCACAAAGAGGTGGATCCCACGGCAAAGATTTCGGTTATCAGCGTCAATCAGGAAGTCGGCGCAGAAGACACCGACGCCATGATGGATGCAATCGCCAGATTTCAACCAGACGTCATTTGCGGGTACCTGCATCGAAACTGGCGCAATGTCATAGCAGCGCAATACTCCGAAATGACTAAAGTTTATGGGTTTGCGTTGGATTCCGAAAAACCGGGATTTGTCGTCCAGACATCTGAATGGATGGGCCAGGTTTTGCCAGAGATTTATGAACACCTCGCCAACCGTCAATCGGCAGTGGAGCATCACGTCTATCCTGCCAAATTTGTTCGCTGACACATTAATTACAGGAAAAAATATGCTTAAAATAGTCAACGAAGGTGCCCAATCGGACCTTCCATTTAGCCCGGCGATCATCGCCGGAGACTTGATGTTTGTATCCGGACAAGCATCGGTAGATCCTGATGGCGGCGCGATCATTCCCGGTACTTTCGAAGAAGAAATGCGCCGTTCAATCGAGAACTTGCGCTTGATCCTTGAAGGTGCCGGTCTGTCGCTGGACAATGTCATAAACGTCAAATCCTATGTGGCCAATCAAAAAGATCTGGCGGCCTATAACAAAATTTACGCCGAGTATTTCAACACCCCTTTGCCCACGCGCAGCACAATTATGGGCGTGCTTGGTACTTTGCTGCAATTTGAGCTTGATTGCATCGCTTGTGTTTCGACCACACGCCAACAAGCGTCCTAGTTCGCCACATGTGCTGAAATATTGCTGGTCTAAAAGAACGTAAGCACCCCGTCGATAACGTCATATTCGTCGTTGACAACGGGAATGAAACGCCATTTGTCAAAGGCCGTGCATGGATGCGAAATGCCTGAACAAATCATATCGCCAACCTTCCAGTCACTATCGCGTTCCAGTCGAACATAGGCATGTTGATCGTTCGTGCTGAAAATATCGCATTCCCCGACATCCAGAAATCCTGCACCCGGCCGATAACGTTTAAACGGCATCGGTAAGCCAGCGTCGAATGGCACGTCACGTTTGCCCATTGTCAAAAAACCCAGTCCCGGCTCTGGCAGGGATTGGACGTATGACCAAACCTCTAGGGCAGGACGAAATTCTGAATTCCAGTGGCGGTTTGGGTCCTGCCGCGCCTCTTCTTGCGCTGTGCGGCAGGCTCCATGGTCGTTGGTCACATAGCAGCCGCTGCGTAACAGGACTCTTACTGGAACCGATATTTTCAATGTCTTGAACCGTTCCGCGATTATGTCGAAATAAGACGATCCCCCACCAGTCAGTATGAATTCGTCCAGATCCGCATAGGCTGACTGTGGTGTGTCGCTGATGATCTCTATGATCAGATCGGCGTAGTCATTGACGGGGGTCGCGCTTTGCTCCAACCCGGGAATCGCGCCTTCAAACGCACCTATGCCACAAAAGCTGAATTGGTCTGGCGCAGCTCTAAGTGCTTTTATCACGGCCATGGCCTGTTCTTTGTGGCGCACGCCTGTGCGCCCACCAGAGGCACCGATCTCGACCAACACTCCAATTGGTCTGCTTTGAACCGTGTTCTCAAGATGGCGTTGAATGTTTTCAATCTGATCAATCGAATCCACAAAACAAAAGAACTCAAAACCCGGATCGGAATTCATGTCAGCGACCAAAGACAACACGTTGGATTTTCCAACCAATTGATTGGCCAAGACGATGCGTGAAACACCATAGTGGCGCATAACCTGAACTTGATTGATCGTAGCCGCGGTGACACCCCATGCACCGTGCCGCAGTTGTTCATCAAACAATTGCGGGCTCATTGTGGTTTTGCCATGTGGGGCCAGTGACAAGCTATTTGCGCTGAGGTAGTCCAAAAAGACGTGGGCGTTGTAGTCGAGATTGCTGCGTTTGAGCACCATTAACGGCAACGGCATGTCTTCGCGAAGGACATTCCAGTTTTTGTCGGCTATGTCTCCCAATGCAAATGGGGCAGTGGTCGCGGGAATTCCCTTGGTCCGCCCGTCAAGGATGGTCTCAAGAATTGGTGCCACGTCAATTGCGCTAGATGTCATCAAAAGCCGCCAGCATTTTATCTGCATATTGCGTAACGGCCAGAACGTCGGCGCCGATATTCAGAAAGTTGTAACCCATGCCCGCATAGCTTGCGACAGTTTCCGGGTTGCTGACGGTCGCCGCGATTTTGTTGTGCTTGCGCGCGGTTTTGGCCATGGTTTCGCGCATCCGTGCTATTTCAGGATTGTCCAACTGCCCGGGTATTCCCAGAGCGACTGACATGTCGCCTGGGCCAAAGAATAGCCCGTCGACACCGTCCATTTCGGCTATCTGTTCAAGATCATCCATAACTTCGGGGTCTTCCATCTGGTACAATACACAGCGTTCGCTGTTGGCTGTTTTGAGGTATTCTTCGAATTCGACACGGGTGTACATGGCGTCGTTGTTTCCACCATCTACGGGTCGCCGACCCAGTGGTGCAAATTTTGTCATATCTCGCACATTCGCCGCGTCGTCCAGGTTCATCACATGCGGGACAATCAGACCGGCCGCATCCATTTCAAGTGGCCGAATATAGTCGCTATAACTCCCGCGCGAGACGCGGACAAACGCATCAACATCGTGGATTTTGGCGGCACGTATCTGATGCTCCATAGTTTCAAAACTGCCCGAGCAATGCTCAGAACACAGCCAGATCGCGTCAGGCTGAGCCATGGCGAATATCTCGGCAATTTTCGCGTCATTGGTGTTGAGCTTTAGAACACGTGCAACACCTCCTGCGCGAACCTTGCGCAGGACCCGGCTTTCTCGCATATGAAATCCGGATTTCCGGCCTGCGGTGTATTGTTCTTGCGTCATGGTTCCCCCATTCAAATCTATTTTGCAGTATAGCCGCCATCCACCGGTATATTCGTTCCGGTCAGATAGGCGGATGCGTCGGAAGCTAAGAAAACGATTGCTCCCTTTAAATCAGTGTCGTTCGCCATGCGTCCAAGTTGGGTTCTGGCAGAATATTTTTCCACGAAAGCAGCAGGTTGGCCTGCCTTGTATCCACCTGGTGAAAGGCAATTGACGCGAACGTTGTTCGGGCCAAGAACACTAGCCGCCCACCGGGTGAAATTGATCATGCCGCCTTTTTCAAAAAAGTATATGGGCGACGGGTCCGGCATCATGTCGGTGCCGACGTAATTGTCCATTTCAATACCCACATTACCCATCATCGAAGAGATGTTGATGATCGAGCCTGAATTCTTGGCCTTCATGTTCTGTGCGAATAGATAGGTGATTTTAAACAGGGCCGAGGCGTTGACATGCAGACTGATATCGTAGGCCTCTAAATCATGCGCCCATCCATCGTGGGCCGAACGTGTAACCGCATTGTTCACCAGGATATCGCATGCGCCGCATTCCGTGATTATATCGGCGTGAAGTTTTTCGATGGAGCTGTCTGATGCCAAGTCCAGATGCATGGCTGTCACGTCATACCCACGGTCATTCAGGTCTTCTGCGACTCTCTCCAAGGCCTCAACGCCTCGAGATGCGATAAAGGTTTTCGCCCCGGCCTCGGCCAACGCTTCGACAATCTGACGCCCATAGAGCCCTGCACCTCCGGTCACAAGTGCCACTTTTTCTTGCAGTGAAAAGGTCTCTAATACCGACATCTCGTTACTCCAAATCTTTCAGGTAAATGACTTTTCCGCCCTGATCCCGGCTTTCGATGCCAGCGATCACCAATTGCATAAGTTCATGCGTTTCGGCCCATGGAACGGGTGGGTTGCCGGACCGCAGGTAATCCACGAACGACAACAGTTGCGCCTTGAACGCGCCATAGCTGTCGGCCATTCGCAATTGAACGCCACTGTGGGTTCCTGCAAGCGTCATCATCCCTGCGCCGCCCGCCAGATCATAAATGTTGACCAGATTGATGTCGACGCCATCGCGGTGGCGCAGATGAACAATGTTGCGCTCAGAGGTGCCGGTGTTTTGAACGGAAATGAAACCTGGGCCGACGATTGGATACACAGCCTCAAGCGCGTGAATGCCGTAAGTTTCCCAGTTTTTGGCCATGGTGAAATTTACGTATTGCAGTTTGCCCAATTCATGGGTCGCATGGTGATAGGGCACGAATTCCTTGGCAAACCGCATGGCAGAAGAACTGATGAAGGGTTTTCCACGATCTGCCCATTCTGAAAATGTGGCAAGGTCGGCGCGGTTGTTGCACAAGGGCTTGTCGACAAAAACTGGCAAGCCAGCCTCGATAAACGGACGGCATCGTGCCACGTGCTCTTCACCTTTGTCCGTGGCAACCAGCACCGCATCGACATGACCGATAACATCTTCGGCGTTTGGAACGACGTTGGCGATTTTGGCGACGCTTGCAACCAGTTCGCCGTCTGTGGGCTCGTCTGTCCAAACATGTGTGACCTCTGCCTGTTCAATCCCAAGCGTACTGGCTGGCTGTTTGGCGATATAGTCGCGGATAGCGGGGTAGGGGCATTGGGCCAAAGCTTCCGCGTCATAGCGTCCATTTATAATGATGCTCCAAGAATACGGATGACCGTTGCCCTCGGTCATGCCAAGCATGGCCAGTTTGATCGGGCCATTCTTAATTGGAAAATCAGGCATTCAATGATCCTCGTTCACCAGGCGGTCCAACCACCGTCGATTGGCAAGGTGTGGCCTGTGATATAGCTTGCCGCGTCCGACAACAAAAAAGCAACCGGTCCCGCCGTTTCATGTGACTGGCCAACACGGCCCAGCATCGTTTGGCGTTCAAGATTTTCGACGAACACGGTCGGCAACTTCAGCCTGTCAACATTTGGAAATGGTCCCGGAGCAACGCCATTCACGCGGATGTTCTGGGGACCATAATGCGATGCTAAATAACGCACCACTTGTATCATCCCAGCTTTTCCGGCCCCATATTCAATCGGGTTGCGCGTGACGCCAGATGGGTAATTCGCCTGATTGGGTGACACGAGGCCAAACATGGACGCATACATTACGATACTACCGGCTCCGCTCATATGGCTGGCAGCCTGGCGCGCCAATAGGAATGGACCGGTCAGGTTCATCCGGTTTGCCATATCAAAATCGTCGCCAGTCACATCATTGATCGGCTTGCCAGATGCTCCTGATGTGGCATTCACCAGACCATGGAGATCACCAAACCTGTCGGCGCACGCGGCAACTGTATCAATGATCGAGGTCTCATCGGCGACATCAAGTGTTTGACCCCAAACTTCTGATTGGGGTGACTGCGCTTGGATCAGCTTAACAGTCTGATCCAATTGTTCTTGATTTGCGTCACCAATGCAAACTTTTGCGCCCTGTGCGGCAAGCAACTGGCACAGTGGCACTCCCAGATATCCCGCGCCTCCAGCGACGAGAATTGTTTTGCCTGCCAGATTGTTCATCGTCGACACCCCATTCAGTGTTCCAGCTCAATTATTTTACGTTCGTCCCAAGATTGTTTGGCGGCTAGCGCAAGCCGCAGGTTCAGATATGCGTCTTCCAATGTTGCAAGATGACATTGACCGCCCTCCAACGCGTCCATCATGTAATTGGCCTGCATTGCAAACCGCGCCTGATGGGCCTCCATCGGAACCAGTCCGTCCATGAAGTCATGGGTTTCGACGGGACCGGCCGTGTCGCTGTTTCGGTACGTCAGCGTGGAATGATCCAGCAAGAGATTTCCCGTAGTGCCAATGAATTCCTGTTGATTGGTATTTGGCTTTTGAAATTGATTGATCGTCACGTTTGCCATTGTGCCACTTTCAAAGCGGATGTTGATCAGGCAGGTGTCTTCGGTCTGCGTGCCTTCCAAAACCAGTCGATCATACATACAGCTGACGTGCCTTGGTTTGCCCGCTATCCAGATAAGCATGTCAAACAAATGGCTTGCCGCGTCCAAAATCGCACCGCCGCCCATCTCTGGCCTGGCGTAATAGGTGGTTTGGAAATCGGGGCGATACTTGGGAAATTCTTGCGACGAGTTCATGTATATGAGTTTCAATTCGCCAATCTTGCCCGTCTGAATGTCCTTGCGAACTTGTTTCAACTCATCTGCAACCCGGCGCGTAAACCCTACGCGAGCAAGCAGGTTGGTTGAACTTACATTATCAAGCGTTTTGCGAACGCCGTCGGCGGTGACGGACAGTGGTTTTTCGACCATGAAGGGCAGCCCGGCAGAAACACAGGCGTTCATCAATGGAACATGCATATGTGCAGGGGCGCAAATTACTGCCAGATCATAGTCCTGAAGAACAACCTCACTAACGTCAGCATAGCTGTGTACCAGAGCGAATTGGCTTAAAACAAAAGCACGTTTTTCCGCATCAGGTTCCACTACGGAAAGTGTCGCGCGCCGGGTCTGCTCATAGCCTTTCAAGTGCCGCCGCCCGATGCCGCCCGTCCCAATGATCAAGACCCGATGAATAGCACATTCCCCCGCAATTTCATGCGTCCCAAACTTCGTTTCTGAGATTTGACTCTCTCGCATAACTGGTTATTATGTTAATATGATATCTTTGCATGTCAACAGATACAGCTGCCGTAAGACATATAGGAAAAAGCAAACGAATTTCGGGGGCGAACGTGCCGGATAACATTCACAACAACCAAGTCATTGATCAATGTAAGTCGCAACTGAATTCTGCCGCAATTGCGGACACTTTGGATAGCTTGGGCTATCATAATCAAGTTGTTCACCCCGGGATATCCGCCTTGGATCCAGCGTTGATCCTGTGTGGTTTTGCGCGTGTTGGGTTGTATATGCCGATATACCACGATGACGAAGATACGCGTGTATATGAGCATGAGATCGCACTTGTAGACAGCCTGTTGCCGGGAGAGGTTATTGTTTTAGTATGCCATGGAAATCAGCGGATTTCTCCTTGGGGCGAACTTTTGTCTGAACGTTCGACCTTTCTGGGGGCAGCGGGGTGCTTAACCGACGGATGTGTTCGGGACTCTGTGCAAATCCAGGAATTGGGTTTTCCGGTTTATGCCAGCGGTAAAAATCCCGCTGATACAAAATTCCGCGGGAAAATGATGATGAGCGATGTCCCAGGAGAGATTGGTCGCGTGCCTGTCTCACGCGGAGATTTGATCTTTGGAGATCCGGATGGAATCGTCATCATTCCTGCCTCTGTGGTTGGACAAGTCGTTGAAAAGGCATTGGATAAAGTAAGTGCCGAAAACACGGTGCGTGACGAAATTCGATCAGGAGAGGCGTTGGTTGATATTTTTGAGCGACATCAAATTCTCTGAAAATTCTGGCGTATACAGATTAAACATTCAACATTTCCAAAGAAGGCTTAAGTGACCGCATTCTTACGATTCACTTTGGTCGACCAAAAATAATTTTGTTGACACCAAAAACTGTTTTTGGTCTACTGGATGAGTGCAAATCTTTTGGAGTTGGTGGCGTGGAAGGCAAAAACCAAGCAGCTCATATCGCCAACACTTTGGCCGTCGACGTTCATGCCGGGAATATCAAACCCGGCGATATGTTTCCGTCTGAGCGTGATCTTTGCGATCGTTTTGGCGTTGGTCGCAGCATTGTGCGCGAAGGGCTTACAATCCTGCAAAGCATGGGCCTTGCAGACCATTCAAAGGGTAAGCGGCCGCGCGTCGCTGAGCCAACACTGTCGCGCGTTATGATGGCGGCATCCGATGCTGCGCAATTTTTCTTCAAAGACAACGAAGGGCTGGCGCATCTGCAGCAGGCGAGACTGTTCCTTGAGACAAGCATGGTTCGTTTCGCAGCTGAGAATGCGTCAAATGCGCAAATCGCAAAGATGATGAGTGCCATCGAGGAATGTGATGCAAACCTTTCCGATATCAAAGCATTTCGCATTGCCGATGTGAAATTTCATCGTGCGTTGTCTGAAGTGTCAGGCAATCCAATCTTTGTCGCGCTGCATGAAACATTTGTTGATCGTCTGATGAAAGGGGCGCCAATTCGCGTTGATTTCCTTGCCCACAACAAGACAAGCAACGCGGGACACAAAGACATCTTATCGGCCATAGTGGCAAAGAAATCGGATGTTGCCGAGCAAGCGCTTACAGCACACCTGACGCGAAATTACGATTTTAGTTTTCAAAATTCTCTAACCAGTAAATCGAAGGAAGTCTCTTTATAAAATCCAAAGCGTGTAATCCAACGGAGGAACCAAATGTTAAATCAAATTTCAGGAATTGCTCTGGCCGCTGGCCTGTTTATGGCGAGCACGGGCCTTGTATCCGCGCAAGCTATAAATAGTGAGCAACTGTCCGATCCGCGTGTCCGACAAGCCATAGCCTACGCGATTGACATGGACACGATCGTTGAAACCCTACTTGAAAGTAAGGCGATCGCGGCGGATAGTATGTTGCCCAATGGGCCCCATAAACCAGAGGGTTTGAACGCGTATTCGTATGATCCTGAAAAGGCGCGTGAATTGCTCGCCGCCGCAAATTGGGACTCTGATCGCGAACTTGATATGGTTTACTATTACGGTGATCAGCTCACCGCCGATCTGATGGCTGCCATTCAGGCCTACCTCGCTGATGTTGGCGTTAAGATGACGTATCGTAAATTGGAAGGCGACGTCGGGGCGCAACTGACGACGAGACCGACCGATCCTGTCGACGGTGTATCAAATATTGACTGGGATTTGGGCTATGGCGCTGCGGCTGCGACCGCATTGCAAGAATACTATAACCCATACAAGACTGGCGGTACATCGCACACGCCCGGCAACGCTGAACTGGACAAACTGATTGATGCGATTAATGCAACGGCTGATCCTGATGAACAGCGACCTGCATATTTCGCAATCCAAGAGTACTGGAACACAAACCTGGATGCACTGCCGCTTTATTACCAACAGCTCTTTATCTATGAAAGTGATCGCCTGAACCGAAATGGTCACGGCTACGGCAATGAGCAGTACAACTACGATTGGGGTATTGTGGATTGGACGGTCGAGCCAGATGAGAACGGCAAGCAGGTGATGTACACCAATACTGCGCCGATGCAGTTCTTTGAGCTTCCATGGGCAAACCTTGGAATCTGGATGTCATCGAAAGTTGTTTTTGACAAATTGCTGTCAGCTGATGGTTCGCTTGCCGCGAACGGCGGTCAACTGGCCGAAAGCTATACGGTCGGCGAAGATGGAATGTCGGTAAGCTTTACGCTGAAGGACGGTTTGACATGGCATGACGGATCGCCGCTGACAGTTGACGATATCGAATGGAGCGTCAAAGCCGCATTGCGCGTTCCCAATGTTCATGCCGTCGTGAACAACACCTTCACGTCGATTGTCGGTGGAGAAGACTACCGCGAAGGTAAATCGGATGAAGTTCCAGGGATTGTAACGAACGGTAACACGATAACATTCAACATGGCGAAACTTGATCCCAACATGTTGCTGACTTTCACCCAGTTTGCGCCGCTTCCTAAGGCGCTCTTGGATGGCACTGATCCACTGCAGTTGCAGCAGTCAGCATTCTGGCAAAACCCAGTCGGTTCTGGCCCTTTCAAAATCGAAGAAGTTCAGATGAACGACTTTGTTCGCTTTGTTCCGTTTGAAAACTATCACGGCGGCGTCGCTAAAATTGACGAGATCGTTGCATTCCCTAGCGGGGATGGCGACGGCAACTTGCTCAAGAACGCTGGTGCCGGAAAAATGGACTATGGTTTCACCAAGAACACGGCAGATGTTGCCGCGCTAGAAGCAATGGAGTTCATGCGGGTTATTCCTGCGGACATTCCGTACACACGTATGATTTGGTTCAACAAGTTCGCCCGCCAATAAGGCTTGCACACAACATAAAAACAAAGGTCGCGGCGTTTGCCGCGACCTCTGCCACAACCGCGAAGCGCTAGGAAAAAGGACGGACTCCGGGAAATGCTGACTTACGTAATCCGACGTGTTCTGATCCTTATACCGATGCTGTTGACCATCAGCTTTTTGGTTTATACGGCCTTAGAATTGACCCCCGGAGACGCAGTATCGGCGCTTATCAATCCCGAAGTCGCCAGCCGTCTATCAGAACAACAGCTTAATGAATTGCGAGAAGCATATGGCCTCAACAAACCGTATATCGCTCGTTATGGGATTTGGTTGGGCAATGTATTGCAAGGCAATTTTGGCCATTCTCTGGCCGGCGGCGTCCCGATTTCGACTATCTTTCTCGATCGGCTTCCTGCCACGCTGGAACTTTCGCTGGTGGCACTGGTGTTCTCCACAATTCTGGGCTGCATCCTCGGGACCTTTTCAGCTCTGAAGCGCGGATCTCTTTCAGACAGTTCGCTTACGGTTGTAGGAATGTTTGGAGTATCAATACCAGAATTCTTTTTTGGTCTGGTCGCACTACTGATTTTCGGGCTTCATTTAGGGTGGTTGCCAGTGGGAGGCCGACTATTGCCTGGTTACGAGACCATCTGGGATCGCGTTCCTCACATTGTTATGCCGGCAATGGTGCTGTCGCTGATGATGACTGCGGGGGTGATGCGTTATGCGAGATCATCAATGCTCGACGCATTGACAAGAGAATTCATAACAACAGCGCGTTCGAAAGGATTGCCAGAATGGCGGGTTAACTTGCTGCACGGGTTTCGCGTGGCCCTTACACCCGTCATTGTTTTGATTGGGTTTCGTTTGCCGCTTTTGATAGGCGGTTCGGTGATCATTGAGCAGGTTTTTCAATGGCCCGGCATCGGCAATGAGTTCATCGGGGCGGTGCGCGGATCAGACTATCCACTGGTCATGATGATTGCCTTGTTTTCAGTTTTCGCGGTGCTGCTGGCCAGTCTCATTATCGATGTTTTGACCGCGTTGATCGACCCACGCGTAAGATTGAGCTAGGGGCAGGAAATTGGCATCGCGTTCTCAAAACCGTAAATTCGACAAAATACTGGCGCGTGAAGAAGCCGGGGTGCTTTCATCCAAAAGCGGAAGTCGTGCCCTGAAAAAGCTCTTTAATAATCGCCTCGCTGTGGTTGGGTTGATCCTGTTCAGCATTATTGTGTTTACGGCGGTTTTTGCGCCGCTCTTTACTAGTGCTGATCCGTCAAAAATCGATCTACGCAATATGTCCAAGCCACCGTCGCTGGAGCATTGGTTTGGTACGGACAAAACCGGTCGAGATGTCTTCGCACGGGTTCTATATGGCGGGCGCGTTTCTATCCTTGTTGGGCTTGGCAGCGGCGTCATTTCTGCAATTATTGGCGTTCTGATCGGCGCCTATACCGCTTACATAGGGGGATGGTTGGATGTCATCGCGTTAAGGATTTCCGAACTTTTCATGTCCTTTCCGCAGATCATTTTGGTGCTTTTGTTGGTTTCAATCATTGGCCAAAGCCTAATCAATCTTATGATCATATTCGTGTTAACCGGCTGGGGCGGCATGTACCGGATGGCGCGGGCTCGAATGTTGTCTTTGCGAGAAGAAGAATATGTGCAGGCTTTGCAAAGCTTTGGGCTGTCCACGGCCACGATTTGCTACAAACATATTTTGCCGAATGCACTGGGACCGATCATGGTGAACATCACTTTGTCGACTGCTGCGTTCATTCTGGCAGAGGCCGGACTTAGTTTTTTGGGCTTGGGAGTGCCGGCAAGCATTCCGACATGGGGAAATATCCTGAACGTCGCACAGGAAATTCGTGTGCTTCAGAATTTTTGGTGGATGTGGTTGCCCGTAGGCATGGTTATTTCTCTGTTCGTTCTTAGTGTTAACTTCATTGGCGACGGTCTGCGCGATGCGACAGATCCGTCCCAGCAAGGATAAGACTGTGACCGCAAACCAAGATGTCGCGCTCAGCGTCAAGGACTTAAAGACATACTTATATACAAACAACCGCTGCAATAAGGCGGTCAATGGTGTGTCTTTCGAAATTCGTCGGGGTAAGACATTATGCATTGTTGGTGAAAGTGGGTGCGGGAAGAGCGTGACCGCTTCAACCATCATGCAACTTTTGCCCACGCTGTCGCGAATTGAACAAGGCCAGATCACCTATCACAGCGAAAGCGGTGATGTGCACATTGATCAACTTGCGCGCAATGGTAAGGAAATGCGCGCGATCCGTGGTTCGGAAATTGCGATGATTTTCCAGGATCCCATGACGGCCTTGAACCCTGTATACACCATTGGGTTTCAGATCGGCGAAAGCCTGAAGTATCATACGGATTTGTCGAGCAGTGAAATTCGCGCAAAAACAATCGACCTGTTGCGGGACATGGGGATTTCCCTGCCTGAAATGCGTGTAGATGATTATCCCCATTCCTATTCCGGGGGGATGCGGCAACGCGCGATGATCGCCATGGCGATGTCGTGCAATCCAAAGATTCTGATCGCGGACGAGCCGACCACCGCGCTGGACGTTACAATTCAATCTCAGATTTTTGAATTGATGAAAAAACTGAAGGTAGAGCATGAAACTGCCATCATGTTGATCACCCATGATATGGGTGTCGTCGCTGAATTGGCCGATGATGTCGCCGTCATGTATATGGGCAATATCGTAGAGACCGGCACAGTTGATCAAGTGCTCCGCAACCCGGTTCACCCATACACCCGCGCATTGCTTGAATCTATTCCCGTCCTTGGACGTGGGCGAGATCAAGACATTCAACCTATCGCGGGTTCGACGCCCGATCCATACAATCGCCCAAAAGGGTGTCAATTTGCGCCAAGGTGCAAATTTCGCGTTGAAGCCTGTGAGGTTATGCCAGACGAGGTAACGTTCAACGCCCAACATCGCGTCATGTGTTGGCGATATCAGGAGTTTTTGCCAGATGCAGGGTGATCCCGATGCTATCCTGAACCTTAGGGGCGTTAAGACCTACTTCCCGGTCAAAGCAGGAATTTTCAAACGCACTGTCGCGCATGTAAAAGCTGTAGATGGCGTCGACCTGGACATCTACCGCGGTGAAGTTTTGGGGCTGGTGGGTGAAAGCGGATGCGGCAAGACGACCTTGGGCAAGACCATATTGCGTCTGGTTGAAGCAACCGAAGGTGACATCATCTATTCATCTCAGGACGAACAAACAAATTTGGCGGTACTGGACAACGATGAAATGGTGCCGTTTCGCAAACGTCTTCAAATCGTTTTTCAGGATCCGCATTCGTCTCTGAATCCGGCGTTTACGATTTTTGGGTCACTTCAGGACCCATTGAAGAAATACGGGATCAAAACCAGAAAAGAACGCCGAAAAATAATTGGCGACTTGCTGGAAGCCGTAAATATGCGGCGGGAATACATGGACCGCTATCCACACGAGTTTTCGGGAGGGCAGCGGCAACGTATTGGCATAGCGCGCGCGTTGAGCGTCGAGCCGGAACTGATTGTCTGTGATGAGGCTGTTAGCGCGCTGGATGTCTCAATTCAGGCGCAGGTTCTTCAATTGCTGATGGCGTTAAAGAAGGAACGAAACCTTACTTACGTCTTTATTACCCATGACTTGAGCGTCACCGAATATATCTGCGATCGGATTGCAGTTATGTACCTGGGGCGCATCGTCGAACTTTGCCGCTCTGAGGATTTGTATGCCAACATGTTGCATCCCTACACAGAGGCTTTGTTGTCGGCCATCCCCGTTGCGGACTTGGACAAACAAACCAAAAGAATTGTTCTAGAGGGCGATGTCCCAAGCCCAGTAAATCCGCCCAGCGGGTGCCCATTTCATCCCAGATGCCCGAAAGCGACCGACATTTGCAAAATCCAAGTGCCCCCGCTTCGGCGGTATTCAATTGACGGCAATGATCATTTTGCGTCTTGCCACCTCATTGATCTGACCGCCGCTGATTAAAACTTACTCCGGCCCTACGACCAGCAACCGACCAATCACTTTTTCTATGGAGAACAATATGCCCAATTTTGATCTAAGCGACTTCAAGGGCGTTATCCCTGCGTTGATCACCCCATTTGATGAAAGTGAGCGCTTTGACGAAACCCGAATGCGCAGTTGTATCGACTTTCTGATCGAGCGTGGCGTCGGCGGCCTTTATACGACCGGAAGCACGGGCGAGACTTTTTTGATGTCGCCGGACGAACGCGCACGGGTGGTCGAGATCGTTGTTGACCAAGTTGCAGGACGGGTTCCTGTGGTGGCGCATATCGGCGCGATCGGAACCCATCTTTCAATTGATCTGGCACAGCGCGCGCAATCAGCGGGTGTGGATGCAGTATCGTCAGTGCCGCCATTTTATTGGCCGTTCACGCCTGATCAGGTGTTCAATTATTATGCTGATCTAACTGCGGCTACAGATCTGCCAATGGTCGTCTACAAAATTCCGCTCGCGGGCGAGCTTGGATTTGACCTGGTTAAAAGACTGGCCAGCATTCCTGGCGTCGGCGGCATCAAATATACGGCTGCCACGCAATTCGAAATCATCCGAATTAAGGAAGAAATCGGTGCAGATTTTCGCGTTTATTCTGGGTCGGATGAAATGGCAATGTCTGGCCTGTCCTACGGCGCTGACGGTATTATCGGCTCATTTTATAACATGATCCCAGAGGTATTCATTGCATTGAATGAAGCAGTAGAGAAAGGCGATATGATACGCGCGAAAAGCTTGCAGGAAACCGGGAATGCAATCATTTTCTTTTCGCTAAACCATACCCCAACCGCAGTGATCAAGCGCGCGATGGCGTGGCAAGGCGCAGATGCTGGATATTGTCGCCGACCATTCGACAATTTCATCACCGAAGCGCAAGAAGAAGAACTGAAGTCAGCTTTCCGAAAACTCAAACAGGACAGAAGCCTGAAAGACGCGGCCTTTCTGGAGATGATTTGATAGGCAGAGGGGAACGGTTGAAGTGAAGATAAGCAAGGGCCAGCGTCTTTATGGTAAGGCTAAGAGGCTTATTCCTGGCGGTAATATGTTGCTGTCCAAAAGGCCAGAGATGTTCTTGCCTGACCTTTGGCCCGCTTATTTCAGTAGCGCCAGCGGTGCCCGGCTGTGGGACCTGGACGGCACAGAATACATCGACATGTCGATCATGGGGGTTGGTGCAAATGTCTTGGGCTATGCACACCCCAAGGTCGACGAGGCCGTGCGTAATTCTATCGGCAATGGCAATTTGACGACGCTGAACGCGCCGGAAGAGGTCGCGCTGGCCGAACAACTGGTCGACCTTCACCCGTGGGCCGACATGGCGCGGTTCGCGCGCACTGGGGGTGAGGCAAACGCCGTTGCAATTCGTATCGCGCGTGCGGCTAGTGGGCGCGACTGTGTAGCGATTTGTGGGTATCACGGGTGGCATGACTGGTATCTGGCCACAAACCTACCAAGTGGTGATGGATTGGATGAGCATCTGTTGCCTGGGCTCGATCCTGCAGGGGTTCCTCAGGATCTGAACGGCAGTACCTATCCGTTTCGATACAATGACTTCGAAGATTTACTGGCACTGGTCACTGAACACAACATCGGCGTGATCAAGATGGAGGTGATGCGAAACCACCCCCCAAAAAACGGTTTTTTGAAGAAAGTCCGCAATCTGGCGAACGACCGGGGCATTGTTTTGATCTTTGATGAATGCACATCCGGGTTCCGTCAAAATTATGGCGGACTGCACATGCAGTTCGGTGTAGCCCCCGACATGGCCGTCTTTGGAAAAGCACTTGGAAACGGGTATGCTGTGACGGCGGTGCTTGGAAAACGTGAGGTCATGCAGGCGGCACAATCGACTTTTATTTCGAGCACATTCTGGACCGAACGCATAGGATCTGTGGCAGCTTTGGCCACACTTGAAGTAATGGAAAACGAAGCGCCGTGGGATGGGATTGTATCAGCAGGGCAGGCCATCACAGCACGCTGGCAGGAAATGGCGGCACAATATCAGCTGCCCATGACGACGAGCGGGATCCCTTCACTCACCGGTTTCACATTCAACAGCCCGCATAATCTGGCCTACAAAACGCTGATCACTCAACAGATGCTTGGCAAGGGTTTCCTTGCGTCAAACGTTGTTTACCTTTCCACAGCCCACACACCTGAAATGATCGACGCCTATTTTGAAGCACTCGAACCGAGTTTTGAGCTGATACAGGAATGCGAACAGGGCAGGGACGTCTTGGCTGAGCTCAATGGCCCGGTTTGCCACAGTGGTTTTAGCCGATTGAATTAGGCCACGCGCCCGTCAGCAGGGATAGATATTTGGAGACATGCAATGATTGAACGCCAAGTCTACATCTCCGGACAGATGGTCCCGGAATCCAAAGCGCGGATATCAATCTTTGACAGTGCAGTGATGCTGGGCGACACCGCAACGGAATCTACGCGAACCTTTCGGCATCGCCCGTTTAAACTCGCCAACCATATTGAGCGTCTGTTCAAATCACTAAAAATCATGCGTATTGATCCGGGCTGCAATTCCGATCAATTGCTGACGATCACGCAAAACGTGCTGGAGGCAAACTTGCCTTGCTACGCCCAAGATCAGGATTGTTGGATCGTGCACAACATCTCTCGCGGGCTGTCTATGGCAGGGTCCGACCCCACGGTAACGGCAAGTGGTCCGACTGTTATGATATTCACCCAGCCATTGGATTTGCGCAGCTGGGCTGGATTTTACAGCAATGGTTGTCACGCCGTGACATCAATGAGCCGCGCGGTGCCCGCTCAATCCTTAGACGCCCGTATCAAGAACCGCAGCCGGCTGGCCTATACATTGGCGGAAGCAGAAGTGAAGCTGATTGATCCGGCAGCACAGGGTGTGATTTTGGACATCTACGGCAATGTGTCAGAAAATAAGGGCGGGAATATATTCGTGGTGGCGGATGGCGTCCTGAGAACGCCAACAACCACCAATTGTCTGGCTGGCATGAGCCGTGCAACGGTTCTGCAACTGGCCCATGAACTTGGCATTACTTGTGAAGAAGCGGTTCTGCAACCCTACGATCTAGCAACTGCGGAGGAGATGTTTTTCACCAGTACACCCTATTGCATCATGCCCGCGACGCGTTTCAACGGCATGGACATAGCTGATGGGCAGGTCGGATCGATCACCAGGAAACTGCTTTCCGCCTGGAGCGATCTTGTAGGCGTAGATATCCCAAAACAAGCCGAGGCCCAGCTATGAACAAAGCCATGAGACCGGAAGGTATCTGGGGGGCGGTTCTGCTTCCAATCGATCAAGATGGCGCGATTGACTGGCATACCCTTGTCGAAGAAACCGAAATTCTGTGCCACAGTGATCTTGCGGGCATTTACACCAATGGGTCAGCGGGTGAGTTTCACAATCAGACCGAAGCGGAGTTTGAAAAACTCGCCGGAACGGTGGCCGATATTGCTTCCAAGTTTGGCAAGCCCTTTCAGATCGGGGTGAACTGCACCAACCCACGCATGGCGCGGGATCGACTGAAAAAGGTTAATTCCTTAGGCCCGGCTGCCGTGCAATTTACCTTGCCCGATTGGTGGCCACCCACCTTTGGCGAGATACAGCGCTTTCTTGAGGGCATGCAAGAGGCCGCGCAAAACACGCCTTTGGTCATATATAACCCGCCTCATGCCAAAGTGCAGATTTCACTTAGACAGATTGCCAAATTACGCGAGGTTGCACCCGGAATGGTTGGCGCTAAGCTGAGAGGTGGAAACACAGATTGGTATGCAGAGCGGCGAAAATTGGGCAAAGATTTTTCAGTTTTTGTGCCCGGTCATTCCGTTGCCTTTGGTCGTCCACTTGGGGCAGATGGATCCTATTCGAACGTGGCCTGCCTAAGCCCGAAGGGGGCCGTGAAATTGTGGAACCTAAGCGAGGCAGATCCAGAAGCTGCCACTGCTATTGAAATGCGAATAGTAAAATTTCTTGAACAAACCATTATGCCGCTTGCGCAACAGTTCGGTTATTCTGATCCTGCATTGGATAAATTATTGGCGGCGGCTGGCGGATGGGGACCGGTAAGCTCTGACCTGTTGTGGCCTTACACAGGTGCGACGCCAAATGATGTCGACAAAGTTGCCCAAGCCGCAAGGAAGGCTTTACCAGAGCTTTGTGAGTGAAGGGGCACTATCAGACAAAAAAACCTGGAAGGGCATTGCCTTGCGGGCACCACCGAAATGCTGCATAAATCTTACAGAACGCGGCAGCAAATATTGCTCCCACGAATATCAATAAATCCTGCGCCAAAATGGGATCAATGTGTCGTTGTACGGGAAGGGGAATTGCTATGACAAAACCGCCGTCGATACCTTCTTCAAAACTATCAGGGCGGAGATGATTTGGCGTTTATCATGGCAAATCCGAAGAGCCCCTGAAATCGCCATCTTCGAATACATCAACGGTTTCTAAAGTCCGCGACGTCGCCATTCAGTACTCGGGTTTCGGCTGGCAAAGCAAAGTGGCTTTTGAAAGTGATGCTGCCCTAATGTGCAATCGGAGCGGCACGAAAACGTGGCAGGTCCAGTCCAGAACTGACTTAACATTGCGCGAACAGCGCACCCAGGAGACTTAAGATGCGAATAGCTTTAATCCACATTGCTCAGGAAACCAACGATTTCAACCCGTTGCCAACCACTATGGAAGACTATCGTTCGTTCGGCATTATTGAAGGGCAGGAGGTGTTGAAGGAGCTTTCCGATGTCGGCTCTATCGGTGGATATCTTGAGGCGATAAGGGAGTCTGGCCAGAACGTTGAAACCTTCCCGATCATCCGTGGGTTTGCTGTCGCTGGTGGGAGATTGGACAAAGAGACTTTCGAGTTCTTCCAAGACCGCATTCGAACGGGTTTGAAGGAGGCAGGAAAGATAGACGGTTTAATGTTGCAGCTGCATGGAGCGTGCGCCGCCGACGGATTTGATGACGTGGAGGGCGAACAGGCCGAACTGTGCCGACGGATTTTGGGAACGGAAGTGCCGATCATCCTGGCTTTGGATCACCACGCCAACATCACATCTAAAATCATCGCAAACGTCGACGGTATTGTCGGCCACCGAACCCAGCCACATGATTTGCATGACACCGGCAAACTCGGCGGCGAGATGATAATAAAAGTGGTGTCCAGCGGCGCCAAACCGGTCATGGCCTGGCGTAAAATTCCTTTGGTTTCGCATCAAGAGAAATTCCTGACATCCCACGGCCCGATGAAGAAGTGGTTCGACAAAGCCCGAGCAGCGGAGCGTGACCCAAAAGTTCTACAGGTGTCCAACTATCCGATGCAGCCTTGGCTTGATGTGAAAGAGGGGGGCTGGTCCACGGTCGTGGTCACTGACAATGATCAAGCCCTTGCGGAAACCATAGCCGAGGAGATGGCTGAATTTGTTTGGAAAATTCGAGCCGAGTTCGAGGAACGAGAGGCAATGCCTGTTGATGATGCAGTGCGCGCAGCGGATGCAGAGGAAAAGGGCCTCGTTGTGATTAGCGACACTGGTGATACGGTGTTTGGTGGTGCTGCAGGCGACAGCAATGTCATCTTGGAATCGGTCCTGCGATTGGGGATTGAAAGCAAGGTTCTGATCCCGATGATTTCCAAAAAGGCCGTCGCCGAATTGGTCGCCGCAGGCGAGGGGGCAGAAATCACGCTTGATCTGGGGGGCTGCACAGCGACAGAGTTTTTTAAGCCGCTGACGGTGACCGGAAAAGTCCGCAAGATCGCTGATGGCAGTGCGGCGCGTGTTGAGGGGTACAATCATCAGGACATTGTCAACATGGGCCGTGTGGTGATTTTTGAAACCGGGCCGGTGACATTGTTGATTACAGAGTTGCGAGGCGTCGCTGGAAATCTGCCAAGCGTCTATCGGATATTCGGAATTGAGCCGACTGACTACAAAATTGCCGTGGTAAAGACCGCGTCAAACTTTCAATTCTTCGCGTCAATTACATCAAAAGTGATCCGGGCTGATACGGGCGGGCCAGGTCAATCGGATGTGTATAGCCTGCCGTGGAAGCGTCTACCCAGGCCAATCCATCCGCTTGATCCGGTGGCAGACTGGCATGATGCGCATCCTGCAAATCGCGGGGGCCAGGGATGAAGAAAACGAATTTCCAAAATACGGCCCTGCGCGCTTGCCACAGCCATGCGGTGCCGCCACACTGAACCAATGGAGGAACCGCGCGGCAGGCAGACTTGATGTGTCAGCCTGATCGTTTGACGCGGCACCAGTGTTCGGGAGGACAAAAGATGATCAAGACAGAAGACATTAAAAAGCGCCCACCGCAGGCGCAAGTTGATGCATTGAAGGCGGTCGGTACAGCCACGATCAGCGCGACTCTGGCACGCATGGGAGTTCGTAACTCGCATATGAGCGGGCCGGTGACGCATAATGAAGGTAAGGTCGCGGCGGGACCGGCACTGACGCTGCAATTCATGCCACAGCGCGGTGATCTGTTTGAGGATGGCGAATATACAGACCCGGAAAAACAGTTGCATCGGCACGTGCTTTATCATGTACAGGAAGGTGATTTTGTGGTGGTTGACGCGCGCGCCGACATGAGCTCGGGTGTGTTTGGCGACATGATGCTGACGTACTTCAAGGGCCGCCGTGGGTCTGGCGTGGTGATTGATGGTTGCATCCGGGATTACCCAAATGTGAAAGAGCTGGATCTGCCAATCTGGGTGCGTGGTGTTACGCCCAACTATCATGTGCAGACCAACATCATGCCATTTGCAGTGAACGTGCCGGTGGCCTGTGGCAATGTCACGGTGATCCCTGGCGATATTATTGTTGCTGACGACGATGGAGTGGTCGTGGTGCCTGTGGCGATGGCTGATGACGTGATCGAGAAAGCGACGGAGCATCACGATTGGGAAGCGTTCTCAAAAGAACGTCTTCTCGAAGGCGGCTCTTTGCAACGCTATTATCCGTTGCATGACGATGCCCGTGGCGAATACGAAGAATGGCAGAAGAAGAAATCGGGTAAGCCAGACTGAAAGTCGAGAATGTGAAGTGTAAAATGCTCGTATTGCAGGTCACAGATCGGGATCAAATAACTTGAAAACTGTGGTGGACCGTGCCTGCGTTCATTGGCGCAGTTTTGAGTCCAAAAGGTCTGCATCACTTTTCCAAGTGGCCCCTACGCTGGGTCCGGCGACTTCTTGAGCGATATCGCAATTGCAGGGCGACATTTGCCGACCGCAATAGACTGAGCATCAACAGGACTACGACGTTTTTTAACCTTTCACGCCACCTATCGTCAGCCCCTCGGTGAGGAAACGCTGTGCGAAGACATACAGTATCGCAACCGGAATTGCCGTCAGCAATGATGCTGCCATGAGCTCGCCCCATGGAAGAATATCGCCCACGACCATGGAGAGAAGGCCGATTGGCAAGGTTCGCAGGGATTCACTGTTGATAAAGACAAAGGCGAACAAGAACTCATTCCATGCGTTTGTGAAGGCGAACAGCGCAACAGCCAATAATGCCGGAGCCGCAAGCGGAAGCGTGATTTTCCAGAACACATACAACCGACTTGCGCCATCAATCATCGCCGCTTCTTCAAGTTCTATTGGAATTGAGCGGAAATATCCCAGCATGACCCAAGTCGCGAAGGGCAGCAAAAATGTAGGATATGTAATGATCAGTGCCCCGTAAGTATTGATCAGGCCAAGACTTGTGAGCGTTTGATAAAGGGGGATGAACAGCAAAGTTCCGGGCAGCAAATAGGTGATCAACAGGAAGGTGGTCAGCAAACCAGCACCGGTAAATTTCAAACGCGACAAAGCATAAGCGGCCAAAGACGCGAGGGAAACGGATACCAATGTGCTGACCGTTGCGATGAAAGCAGAGTTGAACAACCAAGTCAGAAAAGGGGTGTCCCAGATCAGCGACTTATATTGATCCAGCGTGGCCGGGTCGGGCCAGAAAATTGAAACCCGCTGACTTATCTGTGGTGTGCTTTTGAACGATGTGATGACCACCCAATAGAAGGGAAACAAAACAAACAACATGAACGGGATCAAAATGAGCAATCGCCCCAAGACGCCCATCCGTTCCTGTCCTGCGCGCTTGAAAAGAGGTTTTGACGCGCCTCCTTTGGACATCTTTCGGAACATTCGCGAAAGCGCCCCAAACCCTTTAAGGATAATTTGGAAGGGTAGAAAAATCAGATCCAGTATAAGATCCAGCGCTTGCTGCGCGAGCTTTGCAATGCGGTCCAAGAAACGCGTGTCACGTTCTACAACGGCTTGCCGGTCTTCTGCCCGCATGAATTTTGCCAGCAACCAAATCAGGATAGCCATCAACGGCGCAACACTGAACGCGATTGCGATGCCCGGTCCATACTGAAGTGATCCAATCGCCTTTTCATAGGCTAGGATCGAATAGAGCTTCGTCGCACCGCTAGGGCCACCGCCCGTCATCAGGAAGATCAATCCAAACTGGTTGAAGGTCGAGATAAAAGACAAGAGCAGAGTAACAACGATAACATAGCGCAAACCCGGCAGTGTCACATAACGGAAGCGTTGCACTACGTTGGCTCCGTCCACCTCGGCCGCTTCCAATTGTTCACGGTCGACAGCCTTTAGGCCAGCGAGCAGCAAAAGGACGTAGAATGGAATGCCTTTCCATACGTTCACCGCAATCACACTGGGCATCGCCAAATTGGGGTCGGAAAGCCAGCCCAGAGGCCGGTCAATTAATCCAATACCCATCAAAATTGGGTTCAGGCCACCAAATAGCGGGTCAAAAATGCTTTTCCAAGCCAGAGCGGTTACGATTTCAGGAACGATCCAAGGCAACAGCATTATACCGCTTAACAACGACCGGTAAGGAATGCGGCTGTTGAGTATCAACGCGATCGTCATACCGGTAGCCAGTTTGATTGTTAGCGACCAGGCTGTGAACTTTATGGTATTTTGCATCGACAGGACATAATCGCTGTTTGATGGCAATCGTGCGTAGTTGCGAAACCCAACATCCACGGTCTTCCCTGTCAAAAAATTAAGCGACGTGAAGCTCAGAAAGATTGCGTCAATGAATGGCCATAAAATCAGGCCAACCATGATCAAGACCATCGGCGTGACAAACGGGATTGCGACCTTCCAGTCCGGGCCAAGTATCGCTCTTAGTTTTCGGGCACGAAGAGCTGCAGGGGTTCTAACGTGGGGGACACTCGGTTGTGCCTGATTTGCCATTGGGTATCACTTTCAGGATCATATGCGGATTACGTTATTGCGCAGCCTCGTCTGACATTGGCCTAAGGCAAATATTTTTCTCGGAAATTTGCGTGGGAATAAATCAGCAAATTGGCCGTTTCTTTTGATCGGTTTGATCGTACGCACATCAAAAGGGCGACGAATGCCGCCCTTTTGACTTTGAAACCCTTAGGGCTGTGCTATGCCGCCTTCTTCGAACAGTTGAACAATCTTGTTATGTCCATCTGTGGCTGCTTCAGCTGGTGTCATCCGGCCTGAGATTACATTGCCAACCGTCTGCTCAAGGATACCCTGCGCACGAATTGCGTCAATCGCTGCATTTGGCTGCGCAGGCCAAGACGCTCCGATGAAGGGCTCTGGAACGCTACACTGCTCTTTGATAATCGCAAAGTTAGGATCAGCCGCAAGTAGCTCATCTGTCCAAAGGTTTTCGTAAGCAGGCATGAACAATCCGCCAGCGACTTCAGACATCTTGGTGAAGTTTGCTGGATCAAGCAGATCAAGTGCCATTTGCTTGGCAAGATCAACGTTCGGCGCGCCTTTGAAAATGGTCAGCCATCCATTGACATTCCCGCCGTCACGACTGTCGCCATTATTTGCCGTTGGTGCAGGCAACAAAGCGATTTTCTTGAAGACCGGGTTGTTGTCCCGGTTGGCCTGCGCATAGATCGAGAATGCGTTGTGCGTATAGCCGATCTTGTCTGCAAGATATGCTTCGTTGTTGGAAATGTCGCCCCAGCTTTCGACACCTGGTGGCAGCATTGCAGCGTATTTCCCACCACGGTCATAAGTTTCCTTGAGCCACTCAAACGCCGCAACCGTTTCAGGTGAATCGAACTGAACGATCATGCCGCTTTCATCGGTGTAGTGACCACCAAAAGCCATTACGACAAGGTTGAGAAATCCGTAACCGTCGCCAGACTGGTTAGGGGTTTGACCCCAGCCCCAGAACTCACCGTCTGGATCTGAAATTGCCAGTGCTGCCTCACGTCGGTCTCCAAACGTTAGTAGGCTTGCTGGATCAATGTTTTTTTCCGCCAGTTTGTCGCCACGCATGTAGTAACCGGTTGTGCCAGCGATGAATGGAATAGCCATCCATTTGCCATCAAATTTGCCGTTAACTTCAGCGTTAATACCGGGCATCACGTTGCCGTATTTCTTGATAGCCTCTTCGACGACATCAGAAACGTCCTCGAGCAACCCAAGCAGGTTCATCTGCGTGATGCTTACGTTACTGGTATACGCGATATCCGGTGGGTTGCCCGCCTGTACGGCAGCCGTCATTTTACCCATGAAGTCGCCAAATGCTTCAGCATTGGTTGTCGAGATATCCAACTCAGCACCGTTCGCGGCTGCGAAATTTTCAACAGTCTCACGGAACAAATCCTGAGCGGCCGCAAAGTATTCAGTACGGTGGATAACCGTTAGCTTGCCCGAAGATCCTACCGGCAAATCCGCATCTTGTGCAAAAGCGGGAATGCCGGCTCCTGCAGCGACTAAGCCAGCGCTGGTCGCAGCTGTTCCTCTTAGCATTTCGCGGCGGCTAATTTTTCTAATTTTCATAATTAGTACGTCCTCCCTGATAACAGTTAATCCGCGTGGTACGATCCGGCGACGCCAGTACGCCTCGCGCTTTTATCGTCTCAACTTTGTTGCGTTCTTTTCCCCAAAATGGGGCGCGCACTCATATAGAGACTGATATATCAGTGCATTGTTCACAAAATAGCATGGTTGAGTCAACAGCACTGTTGGGCCTGTTCATTTCTGGAAGGTCCGGACCGGTCGCCAATTCGTCTGGGTCAATTGATATAACTGTGCGTTTAGTTGACCTTACGGAAGTTTCACGCTGTTGCGTAGGAAATTGGAGGCTGTAAGAAACTGCGGTAAAACTTGAAAAGCTATCCCAAATTTGGTTTGTGGTTGAAAGATCAATCGTTGGGAGGCGAATTGTGGCGGGACTTCAACTTAGAAATGTTACCAAAAATTTCGGTGCTCTTAACGTCATAAAGGGGATCGATCTCGACATATCTCACGGCGAATTCGTTGTGTTTGTTGGCCCGTCTGGTTGCGGCAAGTCTACGTTGCTGCGCATGATCGCAGGTCTAGAAGAAATCTCAGATGGTGATCTCTTTATTGACGATATCTTTTGCAACGACATGGCGCCAAGGGATCGCGGAATAGCCATGGTTTTCCAATCATACGCACTTTACCCGCATATGACCGTCTACGACAATATTGGATTTTCACTGAAAATGGCGGGGCTGAGCAAATCAGAACGCGACGCCAAAATCCGCGAAGCCGCGAGCATCCTTCAAATGGAAGAATTGTTGGAGCGTAAACCGGCTCAGCTGTCAGGAGGCCAGCGACAAAGGGTGGCAATCGGGCGCTCGATTGTCCGAGATCCAAAAGCATTTCTTTTTGACGAACCGCTTTCAAATCTTGATGCGGCGCTCCGTGTCGATATGCGGATGGAAATCGCAACGCTGCACCAAAACCTCGACGCGACAATGATCTATGTGACCCACGATCAGATTGAGGCAATGACACTTGCCGACAAAATTGTGGTTCTTGATCAAGGCGTTGTGCAACAGGTAGGGCGACCTCTTGACCTGTACCAGCGGCCGGAGAACCTATTTGTTGCTGGGTTCATCGGCGCGCCCAAAATGAACCTTTTCCCGATCTCCGTGACTGCGGTTGAAGGTGACCAGATCAGCGTCGGTTCCGAAGATGTGAAACCGAATAAATTTGATATTTCAGGACATGACTTGAGCGTCGGCGCAGATTTGGTCTTGGGAATTCGGCCTCATCAGTTGGCTCTAGCTCGTGCTGAAGAAGGGCTAATTCGCGGCGACGTTATCCTTGTCGAACACCTTGGAAATGAGACCGTGATTAACATTTCGACCGCTTCAGGAAACTCCGTTTTGGCGACAATTGCCGGTGTCGCGGATGTACGCCCGGGCGAAAGCATCGGGTTGAACTTTACACCGGACGATACCCACATTTTCTTGGCCTCAGGCCCCTCGATCAAGTCCGCGGCCGCGGCAACCATTTAGTCGGATTTGTGGTTGGTTTTTTGGTGTAGCCAGACAACAAAGCACCGCGCGGCTCACGACGCTACGATAAACAAAACCAATGTGTTTGTTGTGCTAAGCCATTGATTTACTGGGAGGTAAAATCAAGTCATGAAGATCACTTCCGTCAAGACCGCCGCCTCAACCGGCCACTGTATGCACCTATGGGTCAAGGTTGAAACAGACGCAGGTATCACCGGCATCGGCGAGTGTGTGCATGGTGGCCATCCGGCAATTGCCATCATCAACGAACTCGCGCCGAAACTGGTTGGCCTTGATCCCTTTGAGATCGACAAAATATTCGAAGATACACGGCGCAGCCTGGTTTTCGAAGGTGGTTTTGCAGGGGCTTTCATAACCGCATTGACGGGTATCGAAATCGCGCTTTGGGATTTGAAAGGCAAGGCACTTGGCGTGCCGATCTACGACCTTATGGGCGGCAAATTTCGCGACAAGATCAAGGTTTACGCTGACTGTGAAGTTTCACCGGGGCTGAATTTCGACGAAACAAAACGGGTTGTAAACGGCATTCTTGAACGCGGTTTCAAGGCGTTGAAGATCGACCTGGATATCTTCGCATACGGTCACATTGGCAGCGAGACAGAGCATTATGTTAAGGATCGTTTCAATATGACACCCACTGGGTGGGAACATGATCGCATGGTCAAACTCGCCGAGATGGTGGTCGAGGCCGCCGGACCAGATGTCGAGGTCGCCACCGATCTGCACACCCGACTGGATAAGCACAGCGCAATCCGACTGGCCCGTGACCTGGAACCCTTAAAGTTGATGTGGCTTGAAGAGCCAATTCCGCCAGAAAATATCGATACGATGCGAGAAATCACCGCAGCCACATCGACGCCAATTTGTGCCGGCGAAAACCTGTACCTTAGGCACGGCTTTCGCGAATTGATTGAAAAGCATGCCGTTGACATAATCATGCCGGACATTCCGAAATGCGGCGGCCTTTCTGAATGCCGCAAGATCGCGAATATGGCCGAAATCTATTCGATGCCCTTTGCGCCACATAACGTCTCTTCGCCAATCGGAACTATGGCATCAGCACATGTTTGTGCGACCATTCCGAATTTTTTGGTGCTTGAGTTCCATTGGACCGAACGTGATTACTGGACGACGATCATCAAGGAAAACCGCGACATCATCAAAGATGGTTTCATCGAAATGTCAGACGCGCCCGGTATCGGTCTCGAGCTCGACGAAGAGGTCGCCAAAAAATATCAGTATCCAGGTACAACTTGGTTTGAGTGAGCCGATCTAGGCAAACGCCGGGCAAGGCAAGACGTGGTCGCAGAAATTCGGGCCAGTTGTTAAGATGGATCGTGTGATGAAAGGCACGATCCGAAATAACGGAGCGAAAGAACCATTCTGCATTGCTCAAAGCCAAGGTTGCGCTGGAAGCAATCCGTGATGAAATAACGTTGGTTAAACTGTCCAAGAAGTTTGGCGTTCATCCCACACAAATCGTGACCTGCTCTCCTAAAAGGTCCTGTGTTTCGATTTAGCCTGTTCTCCAAGAAGGAGACAGACGATGAAGAGAAGCCTTCTCACTGTGCCAGATATCCACCATCCACCGGCAAACAATGCCCCGTAATCATCCTGGAGGGCTCTGTCAGAAGAAACTGACTTGAGCCGGGCAGGGCGGTTTGGACCTGTCGCGCTTTCGTGCCGCCCCAGGTGCTCGTTTAAGCCACTTTCCGTTCGAAAGCGACCGGGCTTTTCCAACCC
>NZ_JBPOEU010000003.1:0-185486 GCF_051251695.1 Maritalea sp.
ATCAACAGGCCGGATACATATGAGCGACTTCCGAGAACATGCAGAAATCACTTGCGAACAGCAGCCGGTACATACATGGTGGGCCGATGAGAATCACGAACTTCATCGGGCAACATCCCCAAAACTTTTCACTTCATTTCTTGCCATCCACTTCTGAACCTTTGCCTCAGCTCGCCAACATGCCCTCAATCTTTTCCTGAACGCTTAGGGCTTCTTGTATTGTCGCCAATTTGTTTTGTTCGCCGCGCATACACGCGCCAAGGGCGTCCAATTGAGCGTGAAGTCCGTCAATCCGTGCGTTTTCGCCCGGGTCGGCAATCAGCGTGAAGTCTTCGCCTTCGCTCACCCAAAGTTCGCTGAATTGTTGCACTTTGAAACTCTTTTTGCTTCCTTTTACAAACACCTCTTGCAGGTTGGGCTGTTGTCCGCCAACGGCTGCAAAAATATTGAGCGGCAAACCATCATGGTTCGACAATCGGGCTGCCATATGTGTTTCGCACAATTCATCATCAGGAAAATCAGGATGCGCCCAATTTAAATGGGTGGTGCCCATTAAACGTTCGGCGAAAAAAACGAAATGCGAAATGACTTCGCGGGTCATGCCACCCTCGGCCCGAAACCGCAGCCAATCAGCATCGACTTGCCAAGCGCGCGGCCATTGGGGGTAGGAAACGTGAATATCAATGCCTAAAAATTCACCCATTTCGCCAGATGTGAGCGCGGCCGTAATCGTTTCAAGCGGGGTATCTGTCGCTTGGGTGAAATTCACTGCGGCAGGAACTTGAGCTTGCTCGATATGATGCACCAAAGACCGGCTGGCAGGCAGGCTTATCCCAAGCGGTTTTTCCAAAAATAATGGTTTGCCGCAATCAGCACCCATCATCGCGTATAGTCGGCGCGGCTCTGGCGGACACGCCAGATAAACCACGTCGGCAGCCTCAATCGCTATTTCAGGACTTTCCGACACAATTGCGTTGGGCGCAATGGCACTCGCCTTAGCGACAGCCTGGGCATCTGGGTCCCAAATATGCCCAGCGAAAAACGTCTCATGGCTATCTAGCGCTGTCAGCATACGCCGACCCATGATCCCAAGACCGATCACTGAAACACAAATTTTGTCATGCATTGGGTGTCCCCTTCATTTTTGGCAAAGGCTAGCATCACCTAAGAGGCGCGTCGATATTTCATCTCGCGAAAACGCGCATCGCGCCCATCATAAATCATCAGACGTCCCACAAGCGGCTCACCAACATTGGTGATCATTTTAACCGCCTCCATGGCCTGCAAGCCGCCAATCACCCCGGTGATCGGCCCCAATATGCCAGCTTCTTCGCAGGAAGGAAGTTGTTCGGGCGTTGGGCGGGTTGGATAGAGATCAACAAAACGCGGATTGTTGTCTTCATAAGGTTTGAAAACGGTGAGCGTGCCGTCAAATAGCGAAACCGCACCGGCAATCAGCGGCTTTTGCGCTTGTTCGCACAATTTTGCGACGCTGGCTCGCGTATCAAAATTATCAGACCCATCAATCACCAAATCGAAGGGGGCGATAATCGCCGCCCCATTCTGATCGTCAAGCCGCTTATTGATTGCATCAAACTGAACATGTGGGTTTAATTCTTGGGCGAATCGTTTCGCAGACCCCACCTTTTCAATCCCCTCATCGCCTGTGCGATGCACAATTTGGCGTTGAAGGTTGGAAAGGGAAACCACATCATCGTCGACAACGCCAATTGTGCCAATACCGGCGGCCACCAAATAGGCGATCACCGGGCTGCCAAGACCACCCGCCCCGATGATCAAAACCTTTGCGGCCTTAAGCTTTTGCTGACCAGCGCCGCCAACGTTTTTTAAAACAATATGGCGCTGGTAACGCGTAATTTCCGCACGGGAAAGCGCCATGCTTAAAACGGCACCGCGATGAAACGCCGGTCTGGCCCTTCAAAGCCATGCGCCCAAACCGACATCACCAAGACGGCGTGATCAAAATTATAAGCATTAAAGGGAATAAACACCGCAGTTGGGCGATAGGTGATCGGGCAACCCCGTGATTTGGGGATGTTGCTATCGGCGTATATCTGGCTCACATCACCGTTCAGATCGGTAAAGTTCACACCAAAACCCATCGGCTCTTGCCCCATATAGTCGATGCAGGGTTCACTGGATGGCGCTTTAAAAATATCCAACGAGATCTTAAACATTGTCTCTTTTTGGCTCGGGCCCATAAAGCCGGGCACATCAAACTCAATTTCAGTTTCATTGGACTGTGCTTCGCCATCGGCTTGGTAAGCAATCAGGTCCGCTGGGCGTTCAATTGCATAGGCTGCTAAATCGTCTTGCGCCAAGCTGGCCGCTTGGGCCCGAACCGTTTGCAATGACACGCCGTCTTCATCAGACCTTGCCCGATAGGGCGACCCGGACACCCATTTGTCTTCTTCAAGGTCGATCAGGTAAATCGTTGAATAGGCAAAGCCCGACCCATCTTGAATGCCAAATTCTTCAAACGCGAAATAGCGTCCATCATCAGAATATCCAAGCGCATCCAGCAAGGCGCGGTCGCCTGCTTGTGCGGCGGAAAAGCCAAAACCTGCCAGAAGGAGAATGCCCAAAAACACGCGGGAGAAAACGTGAGTGCGAAGGCGAGAGAAAAGTCGAAAAACGGTCATGTTGAACACCATAGATTAGGGTATGTCGTTAAGTCGACACCCCGGTTGAACCAAAACCACCCGCCCCACGATCAGTCTTATCAAGCGAATTTGTCTCGATCATGGCAATCCGGGGCACCGGCGCAATTACCATTTGCGCGATGCGGTCACCTCGATTGATAACGAAATCCTGTTTGCCGTGATTAATCAAGATCACATGCACTTCACCTCGATAGTCAGCGTCAATCGTCCCCGGTGCATTCAAGGTGGTCACCGCGTGTTTTGCAGCGAGGCCAGAACGAGGGCGGATTTGTGCTTCATACCCATCGGGTAAGCCTAGGGCAAAACCAGTTGGCACGATGTCATGATCTCCAGGCGCAATGATCATCGGCTCATGTGCTGGCACCGCAGCACTCAAGTCTAATCCGGCAGCCCCGGCGGTGGCTTGAAACGGCGCGGGCAATCCCTTGCCATGTTCAAAAACGGTGAAGGGGACTTCAATAGCACTCATAAATCAATCCGGTTGCTTGAGGTAGGAAGTGATTTGGTTGGTCAGTTTCTGGCCGACTTCGGCCTTGCTCATTTGCGCCCATTCCTGATGACCCTGCCCATCAAAGAATATAATAGAATTATGATCCCCGCCAAATGTGCCACTGCCAGCGCTCACATCATTGGCCAGAAGCCAATCACAGCCCTTGCGCACAAGTTTTGCCTCAGCATGTTTAACCACATCGTTGGTTTCAGCCGCAAACCCGATCACGAGTTGTGGGCGTTGATCGGGCTCCAATTGGGCGACAGAGTGTAAAATGTCCGGGTTGAGCACCATTTCAAGGCTGGGCGCTGTGCCATCGCCATTTTTCTTGATCTTCTTGTCACCGACCGCTTTTGGTCGCCAATCCGAAACAGCAGCGCAAAAAATTGCCACGTCACACGGCAAAGCTTCATGCACCGCGTCATACATATCTTGGGCTGTTGTGATCTGGGTGACATTTACCCCGTCCGGCGGCGGCACATCTGCAGCCCCAGTGATAAATTCAACATCTGCGCCAGCTGCTCGTAAAGCGCTTGCAATGGCGGTGCCTTGTTTGCCAGATGAAGCATTAGTCAAAAATCGCACCGGATCAAGCGGCTCGCGTGTTGCGCCGGACGTCACCAAAACGCGCTTGCCCTTTAGGGGTAAGTTCTCGCCAAAGGTAAAAAAATAGTCCTTGATGGCAGCAAAAATCACGTCTGGTTCCGCCAATCGGCCAAGGCCAAACTCACCGCATGCCATTTCGCCTTTGTCTGGGCCGACAAAGCTCATGCCATCGTCAACCAGTGTTTGGAAGTTTCGTTGTGTTGGTGCCGCTTCCCACATCCGCACATTCATCGACGGGGCGACGATGACATGTTTGTCCCGCGCCAAAATCGCCGTTGAAGCCAGATCGTCAGCAAACCCATGGGCCATCTTCGCCATAAAGTCGCCGGTTGCTGGCACCACCACAATCAGATCCGCGTCGCGCACCAATTCAATGTGATTGATCTCCGCTTCGCGCCCCAAATCAAACAGCTCACTAAGCGCTGGATTGCCCGCAACGGTGCCTGCCGTTAGAGGCGTCACGAATTCAAGTGCCGATTTGGTGAGAATTGGTTGCACGTCGCCACCGGCTTTTTTGATCATCCGCATCAGGTCAATCGCCTTAAACGCAGCGATGCCCCCGGTGATAATCAATAATATTTTGCGGCCAGCCAACATGGCATACTCCATTTGGTTTGGAACCCGAGCAAATTCAGCTCAAGCTAAAATAGCGTCTTTATCGCTGCAACGCCAATACTAAGCATCAGCGCCACCGCCAACACACCAAACCATTGTTGCATGAAAAATGGGGTTTGGGCGCGCTGCTTTTCGGCTTCATCGAGCAATGTTTCATATCGCTCGATCAGGTCAGGCACTTTTTTCGCCGCGCCCCAAAGCGCCAAGCCGGTGTCCCGTGCTTCCTCCGCAATGCCAATCGGGCCTAGATTACGCTTCACCCATGTACTCACAATGGGTTCTGCAACTTCCCACATGTTCAATTCGGGGTCTAAAGAACGCGCCACGCCCTCAACAAGCACCATGTTTTTTTGCAGCATCACCAACTCAGTGCGGGTCTGCATATCAAACAGTTCCGTTGTATCTAAAAGCTGGGTTAAAACTTTAGCCATTGAAATTTCGCTGGCAGGTCGTCCCACCAATGGTTCACCAATCGCGCGCAGGGCTTGGGCAAAATCATCAACAGATTGGGTGCTCGGCACATAGCCGATGTCAAAATGGAGTTGGGCGATGCGATGATAGTTACGGGTGATAAAGCCATAAAGAATTTCAGCCAGGAACTTTTGCTCTTGCTTGCCAATGCGCCCCATAATGCCGAAATCAACCGCACGGACATTGCCGCTTTTTGGATCAACAAACAGATTGCCCGGATGCATATCCGCATGGAAAAACCCGTCGCGTATCGCGTGGCGCAAGAAATGCTGCATCAATTCCTTGGCGACCTTTTTGCGGTCAATCCCAGCTTTTTCAATTGCATCATGGTCGCGGATCGCAATGCCATCCATCCAACTGGTGGTCATCACTGTGCGACCAGTTTGCGACCAATGAACAGTGGGGATTTCAAATCCCTCATCATCCTTGATGTTTTCCGCCAGCTCTGAAATGGCCGCCGCTTCCATCCGCAAATTTAATTCCAAAAGCGCGGAACGTTCTAGCGTATCCACAATGCCCTTGGCCCGTAGCCGCTTGGCCTTAGGGCTAACCCGTTCAAAAAAGCCGGCAGCGGCTTTTAAGGATTCTAAATCCTTTTTGAACCGACGCTCAACGTCAGGCCGCAACAATTTAACCGCCACCAATTGCTTTTTGCCGTCATCTTTAATCAGTTGAGCCTGATGCACCTGCGCAATGGAGGCCGCTGCAATCGGTCCGGTCATTTCGGTGAGCATGGCCGCGCTGTCGCCCAGTGCCTCGTTCAGAATTGCAGGGACCAATTTTTGATCAAATGGCGGCATCTTGTCTTGTAAGTTGGCAAGGTCGCCAGATGCGGTTGCACCCACAATGTCCGGGCGGGTTGCGAGAACTTGGCCAAGTTTGACGTATGTTGGACCCAATTTTTGCAAGGCGGCGGAAAGCCGTTCGACCCGCCCCGTTTTGCGCACCGAACGGCGCTCGATCAAACGGGCAAACCAAATGGCGTTGGCCGCAGGGCCGGTAATGCCTTGTCCTTCAGTTAATGAGAGAGCACCTTCTCGCGCCAAAACATATCCAGCCCGCACCAAGCGGAGATAAGCAAAAAGCTTCATATTATCCGCCTATTTCAGTTTCCAACCAGAATGGATGCAGGCAATGTTGCCGGTCAGCGGATGGTGGGTCACCCGAGAAAACCCAGCGCCTTCAATCATCGAACAAAACTGAGGTGGTTTAGGGAATTTGCGGATGCTCTCCACCAAATATTGGTAAGGTTGCGCGTCCCCGGTCACGGCTTGACCAACCGGCGGGATCACATGGTCAGAAAATAAATCATAGACCTTATCAAGGCCAGGCACATCAACTTCGGAAAACTCAAGAACCATCAACCGTCCGCCGCGTTTTAAGACGCGATAGCCTTCGCGCAACGCCTTATCGATTTGCGGCACGTTGCGGATCCCGAAAGCGATGGTGTACGCATCAAATTGCGCGTCCTCAAAGGGCAGCTCTTCTGCATTGGCTTCAACAAATTCAACGCCATCTTGATAACGCCAGCCTTTTGCGCGTTCCGCGCCAACCCGTAACATATCCGAATTGATGTCAGAGACCGTGATCTGAGCGTAACCGTGCGAGGCATTTTTAATTCGCTGGGCAATGTCGCCAGTGCCGCCAGCCATATCGAGCACGGTATAGGGGCGGTTTCCAGTTTTAGGCGGCGCGAGTTTGGCGACAAACGCGTCTTTCCAGACGCGGTGCAAACCACCGCTCATCAGATCATTCATCAAGTCATAACGGTCCGCGACTTTATGAAATACATCATTGACCAGCCCCTGTTTTTCTTCCAACGGGACTTCGCGTTCACCAAAGTGGGTTGTTTGTTGCGCTTCGCTCATTTTTTTGGTCACTTATCTATGGACACTTCTTTATAGGCATTTGCAAATCATCAATGTTGGCGCACCTTATCCCAAGCGCTTATGCTTTTCCATGGCTGATGGTGCGACATTAATCACAGGTCTTTCAACCAAATATCCGTCTAAGGAAATTGAATTTTGCCCGAACTACCAGAAGTTGAAACGGTTAAAAACGGCCTTGCTCCCTTTATGGATGGCGCGCGGATATCAAAAGTCGTGCTCAATCGACCCAATTTACGGTTTCCATTTCCAGATCAGTTCAAATCTGAATTGGAGGGGCAAGTGATCGGGCAACTTCGACGACGGGCAAAATATCTCATCATACCGCTTGCATCTGGACAAAATATGCTTGCCCATCTGGGCATGAGCGGCAGTTTTAAAATAAACGCCGAATTGGTCGAAGGCGCGAATAGAAAATTTGTGCCCCTCGCAGCCCTAAAGCATGACCATGTGGTCTTTGAAATTGAACATCCGCAAAAAGGCCGCGTAGACATTATCTATAATGACCCGCGTCGCTTCGGCTATATGGACCTATTTGCTGAAGAAGAGAAAAGCCCTCACTTTGCCACAATGGGTCCAGAGCCCTTGGGCAATCAGTTTAGCGCTAAACATCTGGCTCAACGTTTTCAAAACAAGAAGACGCCGATAAAGTCCGCCTTGTTGGATCAAAAAAACGTCGCTGGGTTGGGCAATATCTATGTGTGCGAAGCGCTTTATATGGCACAGATCGATCCAAAGCGACCAGTCGGTGATCTCGTCGGCAAAAATGGTGACCCTAAAAAGCAGCTTGAAGTGTTGGCGGCCTCAATTGTGGATGTATTGAACCAAGCCATTCTTGCAGGCGGCTCAACATTGAAAGACTTTAAGCACGCAGATGGCGAATTGGGCTATTTTCAACATCGGTTTAAAACCTATGGCCGTGAAGGCGAATCTTGTCTGACCCCAGACTGCCCCGGAACGATTTCGCGGATGGTTCAATCTGGCCGTTCGACATTTTATTGTCCCAACTGCCAACATTAGCGAGGATCTAGACCCAAAAGACTCTTCCACAAGGGGTTTGCGGGTAATTTCCCACTCATTTCCTATTGACCAAAACTAAACTTCAACCTATAAACCGCCCAACGTAGTTTCTGGCGGCCTTAGGTGCCGCCGCTTTTATTTCATACAATGTCAACGGACATCAGTGTGAATAGGCATTAAAGAGGACCACATGGCCAATACTCCATCGGCAAAAAAAGCCGTTCGCAAAATTGAGCGCCGCACCGAAGTGAACAAAACACGTCGTTCGCGCATGCGCACATTTATTCGTAAAGTTGAAGAAGCGATTAGCGCCGGTAACGGTGATGAAGCAAAAACAGCTTTGCAGGCTGCACAGCCAGAGATCATGCGTGCTGCGCAAAAAGGCATCGTTCATAAGAACAATGCTTCGCGCAAAATCTCACGCCTTTCAAACCGGATTAAAGCGCTAAGCGCATAAGCTTTTTGGCTGGTTCGAATTGAAAATGTTTAAGGCCGTCCCTCGGGGCGGCTTTTTGCGTTCTATCTTTTGAATTTTGGTTCGGTATTCTGAAAATGGATGAACAAAATGTCGCGGCAAGTTTTATGATTCTCTGCTTTAACGAGCTGAATATTGAACCCCTTGAATCCATTCATAAATTTGTCATGCCATTAAAACAAGTTGTTAAATAAGTTATATATTTCAAATGGTTACATCGTCATGACCAAGGCTAAATTATCATGCGAATTTGGCCTATATGAGCTCATCCTTAACAAATAGTAAATTTTTTTTTACGGGTCATTTTTCACTTGAAAAATGATTCAGTCAACAAATCCAAGCTCTTAAGAATGCATAGATTCTCACCCAAGCGCCAACCCAAAACCCAGCATCAGAGTCAAGGGACTTTTTGCATGATTCCACTGTTGAAACCCACCGCACAATAGGTCTAAAATGCCCCTGTTGATAAGAGTACTGGCGACGATCACTGTAAAAGCAGGCGTCGCTTAAATAATCCGGGGGCAATGACAATGTGTGCGAAGTGGAACGAGCTTAATGATCAATATTTTGCAAGTTTTCGTTTTCGAGCATCTTCAAGTCATAGCTAGCCAGATTGATTAAAAGTTCGGCAGTTAAGTAAACAGGCGCATTCTGCGTCATTTTCAAAGTAATTAGCAATAGAGCAGACGTTGGATGTTTTCAGCGAATGCTAGGGGTTTGTCTGGTCGGTAAAGATCAGCTGATTAACGCGCGAAAAAGCGGTTGTGCGTTGATCATTTTAAAAGAGGCACAAATGGATCAAACAACAATGTTGGCGCGAGATAAAAATGATGACGCAAAACATCTAATTGCGACGGCAAAAACCGGGGGCGGTAATTGTATGACGGAAAAAGGGGTCGACCACACCAAGTTGTGGACACGCGTGAAGAAGCGCCTTTGGGCTGGCGTTGGTGAAGACATCTTCAATTCATGGTTTGCCCGACTGGAATTGGTGGAAATTGACGGCGAACTAGCGCACCTTTCGGTTCCAACCCGTTTTCTATGTTCTTGGATATTGTCAAATTACCAAGAACGAATTATCGAGGCGTTCCAAGGCGAGAAGCAGCAAATTCAAACTTTGCAAATCACCGTGCGCGTTAATGGTAAGGTCGAATGCAAATCGGCCGCTAAGCCCGAGGATGCCCCACAAGAGCAAAACACGCGGCCATCGGTTTCAGCAACCATTCGAACTGGTGCCAAACACAATGCGCGGGTAAAGCAGGGCGACGCCCTATCTGGCTCTGCGTTGGACCCTAAACTGACATTTGATACTTTTGTTGTCGGCTCTGCCAACGAAATGGCATTGGCCGCTGCAAAACAAGTTGCACAGGCTGTGGCGCAAAACACGGTGACCTTTAATCCCGTTTATCTTCATTCTTCTGTTGGGTTGGGCAAATCTCATTTGCTAAATGCCATTGCTTGGGCTGCCGGGGGGGCGGATAAATCGCGTAATGTGGTTTACCTCACTGCCGATCACTTCATGTACCATTTCATCTCAGCGGTGCAGCGTCAGTCCGCGATCAGCTTTAAAGAATGGTTGCGCGGCATCGACGTATTGTTGATCGACGATATGCAGTTTTTACAAGGCAAGTCTGTTACTGAGTTTGGTCAGGCATTGAGCGCTCTTTTAACTGGCGCAAAACAAGTCGTTGTTGCAGGCGATGCGCCCCCAAGTGGGCTTGATATGCTTGATGATCGCTTGCGGTCGCGCCTTTCAGGTGGCCTCGTTGTGCCGATCCGTTCATTGGACGAAGATTTGCGCCGCGCCATCGTGCAAAAACGTGCTGAACAAGCCATCGCGAAATATCCCGGCCTGCACATTCCCACCCAAGTGCTGGATTACGTGGCGCGTAAAGTCATTTCCCATGGTCGCGACCTTGATGGGTCGGTTAACCGCCTTGTTGCGGCAAACCAACTTACGGGCGAACCGGTAACGGTTGAATTGGCGGAGAAGGCGTTGCACGACTTAATGCGTGCCCGTGATAGCCGTCGCATCAAGATCGATGAAATTCAGATTATGGTCGCCAAACATTTCAAAGTGTCCAAACCTGATCTGTTGTCGTCACGTCGTTCACGCTCAGTGGTGCGTCCACGTCAAATCGCCATGTATTTATCCAAAATGCTGACATCGCGGTCATTGCCTGAAATCGGTCGTCGGTTCGGCAATCGCGACCATACAACGGTGTTGCATGCGGTGCGTAAGGTCGAGCAGCTTATGTCTGAAGACAATGGGTTTGCTCAAGAAGTTGAATTGCTTAAACGCATGATCGAAGACTAGACGTCTTTGTACAATTTGAAGATTAATTGGCCTCTTTGTTCATCAGCAAAGAGGCCTTTTACGTTTGAGGGCGCGCCTCAAATATCATGCCATATTGATAGACACGGGGTGCGAAGATCAAGAATTGCAACGTCGTTGCGGTTGAACTAATAAGTTGCTGGCGGTAAGTTGGGTAAAGCTTTGCCTTTTTCCTTGCCTTTTGGTCTGCAAAAGGCCATTTTCCTTGTCCCCACATGGGGGTGAAGACGTATAAGCTGCGCCAAAAGCGGCAAAAAGATACTGGGAGTAGACATCGATGAAAGTTACGCTTGAGAGAAATCACCTGTTGAAATCGCTCGGCCATGTGCATCGTGTTGTTGAGCGCCGCACAACCTACCCAATTCTTTCAAATGTTCTGCTTAATGCAAGCGATGGTGGCTTGGAACTGCGCGCCACAGATTTGGACATTGAAGTGACCGAATCGGTGCCTGCAATGGTGGGTACGCCGGGCACAACAACCGTGCCAGCCCATACGCTGTATGAGATCGTGCGCAAGCTTTCTGACGGCGCGGAAGTGAATATTGAAGTTGATGGCGCAGGCGAGCAAATGGCCATCACCTCAGGTCGTTCGAAGTTTAATTTGACGTGCCTAACTGCAGATGGGTTCCCGGATCTTAAATCGGGCGAGTTTTCGCACAAATTCAACATTAAATCGGGCGCGCTGCGCCAATTGATCGACTGCACGCAGTTCGCGATTTCCAGCGAAGAAACGCGCTATTATCTCAACGGCATCTTTTTCCACACGATGGATGATGGCGATGGGGTAATCATGCGCGCTGTAGCGACCGACGGGCACCGCTTGGCGCGTGCTCAAGTGGCTGCGCCGGAAGGGTCGCAAGGCATGCCTTCGATCATTGTGCCGCGCAAAACCGTTGCGGAAGTGCAAAAACTATTGTCTGGAGACGATCTGGATGTTGCCATCGAATTGTCTGAAACCAAAATTCGCATCGAGGTCAGTGGCGTTGTGCTGTTGTCCAAACTGATCGAAGGCACGTTCCCGGACTATGAGCGGGTTATTCCACAAAATAACGATAAGCGCCTAACGGTTGATACGGCAAGTTTCAAGCAAGCAGTTGATCGTGTATCGACCATTGCTTCAGACCGGGGCGGCAAGGCCGTTAAGTTGGCAATCGGCAATGGCCTGTTGGAAATGAGCGTTACAAACCCCGATCACGGCACCGCGCGCGAAGAATTGCCCATCGAATTTGAAGATGAGGGATTTGAAATCGGCTTCAACGCCCGTTACCTGTTGGATATTATCGATCAGGTGCGCTCAGAGACGGCCATCTTCATGCTTTCAGATGCAGGGTCGCCAACCATCGTTCAATCACAAAATGACGATGACGCGCTCTATGTTCTGATGCCGATGCGCGTTTAGCGCCAAAGGGGCAATTGTTCATGGCGGAACTGCGCCAAACTTCGGATAGTCGCCCCCCAGACCGGCAAGCACCAAGCCATTTTATCTCTCGGTTGCGGCTTTCAAATTTTCGCAACTACTCCAGTGCCGCTTTGGACCCAAATGAGTGCCATGTGGTGCTGACGGGGCCAAACGGGGCAGGCAAAACCAATTTACTTGAAGCTATATCCTTGCTTGCTCCCGGACGTGGTTTGCGGCGCGCCAATTTTGACACCCTTGCCTTGCACAATGGCAGCGGTAGCTGGGCGGTGGCGGCGAGTGTCGAAACGATTTATGGCACGGTAGATTTAGGGACGGGCCTTGAAGCTGAAAGCAATTCCGGTCGCCGGGTTAAGATAAATGGTGCCGCTGCAAAAACCGTAGATCAGCTCGGCGAGTATTTGCGCATTCTTTGGCTTACGCCGTCCCAAGATGGATTGTTTACAGGCCCAGCGGCGGATCGGCGGCGCTTTTTTGACCGGCTTGTATTGGCACTGATCCCCGGACATGGGGCACAGGTTGCCCAGTTCGAAAAGGCAATGCGCCAACGCAACAAGCTTTTGGACGAAAATGGCGATCCATCTTGGGCGACGGCCATCGAAACGCAGATGGCAGCCCATGCATCCGCCATGCATTTTGCGCGGCTGGATACAATCGCGCATTTGAACGAATTGTTGCGGCTTGAAGATGATACCGGCTTCCCCTCAGCCCACTTGGAAATTGAAAGCCAAGAGCATGTTGGCGCGTTTCAAACATCAACCGAGTTGGAAGAAGCCTATATTCAATTGTGGCGGCAACGACGGCAATTGGATCGCGCAGCTGGGCGCACAACGGTTGGCCCCCACCGCACCGATATTTTGATCACCAACACGGATAAGCAGGTGCCCGCGAGCATTTGTTCAACCGGCGAGCAAAAAGCACTTCTGGTGGGCCTCATCATGGCGCAGGCGCGTCTTGTGAAGCAAATGACAGGTCTTTCACCCCTATTGCTGTTGGACGAAATTGCCGCGCATTTGGACGCCAATCGCCGCGCGTCGCTCTTTTCGCTGCTCAATGCGCTGGGCACCCAGTGCTGGATGACAGGCACCGATCAAATTCTGTTCGACGCTTTAGCCGGTGACGCGCAGTTTTTTCGGGTCGATGAGGCGCTTTTAACCCCCATTCATCCCTGATCTTGGGTGCAATGGGTCTGTTTAGCTGTCCATTGCGTGAAATGAGCGCTCAGAGCTTTGGTTTCGGCCAAAAAAAGTCTAGAAATAACTAAGTTTAATTGAAAATGATTCGGTGCAAATGAGCGACGAAAAAGCAGTTCCAGCAAATGGCGATTATGGTGCGGATAGCATTAAGGTTCTTAAGGGTCTAGATGCGGTGCGCAAGCGACCTGGTATGTATATTGGCGATACGGACGACGGGTCCGGATTGCATCATATGGTGTATGAGGTTGTTGATAACGCGATTGATGAAGCGCTGGCCGGTCATGCAGATTATGTGACGGTCACCATCAATGCGGACGGCTCGGTCTCTGTGACCGACAATGGACGCGGCATCCCCACAGGCATTCATGAGGAAGAAGGCGTTTCCGCCGCCGAACTGATCATGACCCAGCTCCATGCTGGCGGTAAGTTCGATAGCAATTCCTATAAAGTCTCCGGCGGTCTGCACGGCGTGGGCGTTTCTGTTGTGAACGCGCTTTCGGTTTGGCTTGAATTGGAAATCAAGCGCGACGGTGAAATCCACAAAATGCGCTTTACCCATGGCGTGCCAGATGCGTCTTTGGCAAAAATTGGTGAATGCGGCACCGAAAAGGGCACTAAAGTGACCTTTATGCCTTCGACCGACACCTTCACCATGGTTGAGTTCGACTATGCAACGCTTGAGCATCGATTGCGCGAATTGGCGTTTTTGAACTCTGGTGTGCGCATTATCCTAACAGATAAGCGCCACCCTGAAGAAATCACCCAAGAGCTTCACTATGATGGTGGTCTGCAAGAATTCGTGCGCTATTTGGATAAAGCCAAGCAATCCATGATCGAAGCGCCGATTTATATCACAGCGGACAAGGACGACATCACGGTCGAACTGGCCCTGTGGTGGAACGATAGCTATCATGAAAATGTTCTGTGTTTTACCAACAACATTCCCCAACGCGATGGCGGCACCCATTTGGCGGGTCTGCGCGGCGGTCTAACACGCCAAGTGATTAGCTATGCGGAAAAGAGCGGCATTCTTAAAAGAGAAAAAGTGCAGCCAACCGGTGATGACACCCGCGAAGGCCTGACCTGCGTACTTTCTGTGAAAGTGCCGGACCCTAAATTCTCGTCTCAAACAAAAGACAAGCTTGTTTCGTCCGAAGTGCGCCCCGTTGTTGAATCGGTGGTCAATGAGCGGCTAAACCAATGGTTTGAAGAGCACCCCGCAGAAGCAAAACAAATTGTTTCAAAAGTGGCGGAAGCCGCGGCGGCACGCGAGGCAGCACGTAAAGCGCGTGAACTTACGCGTCGTAAATCGTCGCTAGATGTTTCTTATCTTGCAGGCAAACTCAAAGATTGTTCGGAAAAAGACCCCGCACTTTCAGAACTCTTCCTGGTGGAGGGTGACTCAGCGGGCGGCTCAGCGTCCCAAGGTCGTGATCGTGGTACACAAGCGGTTTTGCCCTTGCGTGGTAAAATCTTAAACGTGGAACGCGCTCGTTTCGACAAGATGCTTTCCAGCCAAGAAATTGGCAATCTGGTGATGGCGCTTGGCACTTCGATTGGTCGCGAAGAATTTAACATCGAAAAACTGCGTTACCACAAAATCATCATCATGACCGATGCGGACGTGGATGGCTCTCACATTCGCACATTGTTGCTGACCTTCTTTTATCGGCAAATGCCTGAATTGGTGGAACGCGGCCATATCTACATCGCCCAACCGCCACTGTATAAAGTGCGACGCGGCCAGTCAGAGCAATATTTGAAAGACGAACGGGCCCGCGAAGAATATTTGCTAACCGTTGGTTTAGAAGATTCTGTGTTGACCACCGGCGCTGGTGCAGCCCGGGGCGGCAATGATCTGGCTGATATCGTGGCCAAAGCTCGCGATATGGTTCATATCATCAATGCACTTAACGCGCGCTACAATCGTCAAATTGTCGAGCAATGCACCATCACTGGAGCATTAGCGCAATCCGTTTTGGAAGATCCCGCCAAAGCAAATGCGATGGCTCAAGAAGTGGCCGAACGTCTCAACTTGGTTTCAGCTGAAACCGAAAAAGGTTGGACCGGCGCGTTTGATGATCAAATTGGCTACAGCTTCGCCCGCATCGTGCGCGGCGTGGAAGAACGTCATACGCTAGATCAATCGCTGATTAATTCGCTTGATGCGCGGAACTTGGAAAGATTGGCGGCAGAGGTTGCTGATGTTTTTGTTGGCGTTGCTAAATTTGAGCGCAAAGGCAACGGCGAAGAAATTTACGGCCCGTTCTCGCTTTATGAAGCGATCACCAGCTTTGGGCGCAAAGGCATCACCATGCAGCGCTATAAAGGGTTGGGCGAAATGAACCCAGAACAGCTTTGGGAAACAACGCTTGATCCAAATGTGCGCTCGCTTTTGCAAGTGCATGTGAAAGAAAGCGACGTCGCCGACGAAACCTTTAGCCGCCTCATGGGCGACTTGGTTGAACCGCGCCGCGAGTTCATTCAAAACAACGCTCTAAGCGCCACCAATATCGACGCCTAATTTGACCTCACGCGCCGCATCATAATTTGCACGACGCGCTAAGTCCGCGCTGTGCAAATTATTGGCGCTCCTGTAGGGCGCGCGAAAAGTCGCGCGGCTCCACCCAACAAGTGGTTCAGTGCCGAGCACATTTTTGCGCTTAAACTAAGCCCAACGCCCTCCATGGTCCTCTCAACGTCATCCCCGCGAAGGCGGGGATCCAGGCATGAATATCAAAATATGAGGGCGTTTAAGGCTTGCCCCTGACTGAGTTTCTGCCTTCGCAGGTATGGCGGCCCTCATCCTTCATGCCGGAGCTCAACCCGAGTATCCATAGCGTCGGCTGTGCAAAAGCAAAGTCCTCAATCGCCAACAAATGTCTACGCCAACAGCGAAACGCCGGATCAAGTCCGGGGAAGCCTCGAGGGATGGTTGTCGTGCCACGTGGCAATCTTCTGACAACCTGATGGTATTCGCGGACGCGCGGCCTGAGCAGGGACCTTGTTAGGCCGCCTCGGTGTTCGCCCATTCTCATGGTTAGCCGGTCGATCCATGAACACGGTGCATGAACTTTCATCCTTCGACAAGCTCAGGACGAGGGGCAGTGTTGACGTTCGCGCAAAAAAATCTCCCTCCCCCTTGTGGGGAGGGATTAAGGGTGGGGGGTAATAGAGAAAAGGGCCCTCATCTGAACCGGCTCCCCCACCTTTGATGATAGGTTGCCCCTCTCAACGTCATCCCCGCGAAGGCGGGGATCCAGGCATGAATATCAAAATATGAGGGCGTTTAAGGCTCACCCCTGACTGAGTTTCTGCCTTCGCAGGTATGGCGGCCCTCATCCTTCATACTGGGGCTTGATCCGAGTATCCATAGCGTCAGCCGTGTAAAAGCAAAGTTCCCGATCGCCAACGAATGTTTACGCCAACAGCGAGACCCCGGATGAAGTCCGGGGAAGCCCCCAGAACTTGTTGATGCGATGTTTAAAACCTGCTGGCCGTCCCGGCCCCCGAGCCGGGACCGGCTCCCCCACCTTTGAAGATCGCTCGACCTAAAGCCTCCGCACCATCAAAACCGTGGTGAAACCGCTATGCCATTCTTCATCAGGATAAGTGTCGACCTCCTCAAAGCCGTGCTTTGCATAAAAGCCGCGCGCTTGGGCGTTAAACGTATCAGTTTCCAAACGAACTTCATCATAAGCCTTTGAAATTTCGCCAATCGCGTGGGCCAATAACATGCTTCCAGCCCCCGTACCTTGATGCGCGTGCGAAATGTGCAAGGCATCCAAGAAATTGTCACGCCAATGGGCCATCCCAACAACTTGCTCGTTGAGTTCAGCAACATAAAAATCCATCCAATGACGGTCGCCATATCCCCGTAAGCGTTGATCAATATCCCTAGCGTGTTCTCTGCCCATATCCGATAAAGCCGGAAGCCATGTGTGGGTAAATGTGGACTTCAACACATCCAATATTGGGCCACTATCCGCTTTAGTTGCAGGTCGAATTTGAACGTTCATCGGAGGCGTCCTTCATTGGCAGCACCATGTTAGTCCCCAATATATGGACAACCGAAATGCAATCAACATTCAATCACGAGATACTTATCCTCCCCCAAAATATCTCCCGTATGCTGAACACGCTTTCACATTCCACCGGTTGCCGACGGGCAATGGAGCATTGGCCTTCAATGTCGTGAAAGTTTGGCCTGCTGAGGTGGTCGCACTGCAGCAGTTGATATTGATTAAAGGTCCAGCCTGACGCCGAGGGCACCTGTAAGTCGCTTAATGGGAGGCTGTTTCTCATTATCATCAAATGGTTAGCTAACGCGAGCCAAACAGTTTTGATGGAGTGCATGCAAAGGGGATAGAAGGGTTTAGCTCCCCGGGGCAAGAAAACAATATGGCTTCGGCCAATAGCGCGGGGTAGTTTTTGGCTCCCCCCAAACAATTCTTCAGCGCACTGAGCAAAAATCTATCTCGCGCTCCGCAAAATTGACCAAAAGGCGAGTGGCCAAGGCCGCTGGCCCCAAATTGTTGTGGAAATTTACGTCACATAAACCGGCCACATTTAAGGTGGATATAGAGCCCTCCCAATTAGATGAGCGATGACTTTGGCAAAGCGACCCAACAATAAAAATTCGGATATGCGCTTAACCCAGCAAGATCGTGTTGGTGGTGGCAAAAAAAAGCCGCGCAGAGCGACCAAAGGTTCAACCGCCAACAAGTCCAGAACTGCCAAACCAGCAAACGCGTCACGCAAAAAATCGACGCGTAAGAAACAGCAAAAACGTGGGTTTTGGTGGTTGTTCGGCAAGCTGTTTTATTGGGGCAGCGTTATGGCCGTTTGGGGCTTTATCGCAGTTGCCGGAATTGTCGCCTATTACGGCATGAAACTCCCCGCCGCTGATACATGGGCAATCCCTGACCGACCAGCAAATATCCGCATTGTCGCCGCAGACGGTCGTTTGATCTCGAACCGGGGTAAAATGGGCGGTGAAGCGGTCGCCATCCACGAACTGCCCCATTATGTGCCGAACGCCGTTTTGGCCATTGAGGATCGTCGTTTTTATGACCATCCCGGCTTTGACCCTATCGGTATTTTGGGCGCAATGCGCATCAATGTTAGCGCTGGGCGTATGCCGCTTTCAGGTAATGGCGGGTCGACCATCACCCAACAGGTGGCGAAGAACCTATTTCTAACGCCAGACCAGAATTATGGCCGTAAAATCCAAGAAGTGTTGCTCGCCATTTGGCTTGAAAATACCTATTCCAAAGCCGAGATCTTAGAGCTTTATCTCAACCGTATGTATTTTGGTGCAGCAAGCTACGGCATTGAAGCCGCCACACAGCGATATTTCGGCAAATCTGCGCGCAATCTTTCCTTAGGGGAAGCCGCCATTTTGGCCGGTGTGCTTAAAGCCCCATCCCGACTTGCCCCAAACAAAAACCCAGATGGTGCCGCCGCTCGCGCCCGACTTGTGCTTAATGCGATGGCCCAAGCAGGTTATATTTCAGAAAAAGAAGCCAAAGCCGCCGCCATCGATCCAAACCGACGCATTCGCACCCGCATTACCGGCACAGAATATTATGTGGCGGATTGGGTGGAAACGTTGATGGATTCGTATCTTGGCACGGTGAACGAGGATGTGATCGTTCACACCACCATTGATTGGGAACTGCAAAAAGAAGCAGAATTTCTGATCAAAGAAATCATTCGCAAAAACGGCAAAGAGCGTAAATTTTCTCAAGGGGCACTGGTCGCCATGCGCCCGGACGGTGCTGTTCAATCCGTTGTCGGTGGCACAGATTACACCAAAAGCCAATATAACCGGGCGGTTACAGCAAAACGCCAACCCGGGTCTGCGTTCAAGCCGTTCGTTTATCTCACCGCGATTGAAAACGGGTATACCCCCAACACCATCGTTGAAGATACGCCCTTCACCTATAAGGGCTGGAGCCCAGAAAACTCGTCTGGCAAATTCAAAGGCCGGATGCAGTTGCGCGATGCTTTGGCGCAATCCTCCAACTTGGTGGCTGCAAAACTGGCGATAGAATTGGGCCCGCAAAATGTCGTCAATACCGCCTATAAGCTGGGCATTTCGTCTAACCTTCAGCCATTGCCTTCTATCGCTTTGGGAACACCGGAAATTTCACTGTTAGAGCTAACAGCCGCCTATGCGCCATTTTCCAACGGGGGAAATGGCGTGATTGCCCATGTGATTTCACGGATTGAAACGGCAGATGGAAAATTGCTTTATTCTCATATTCCGGCTGGCCCTGGCGCTGTTATGTCCCAAGATGCGGTCGGCAAAATGAACGATATGCTGTCCCATGCCATCGAAGTTGGCACCGGCCGCAAAGCCGCCTTCGGCAGTTGGCCATTGGCAGGCAAAACCGGCACCTCGCAGAAAAACCGCGATGCGGTGTTTGTCGGCTATTCGGCCCGATTGGTCACCGGCGTATGGTTAGGCAATGATGATGGCAGCCCGACAAACAAAGTAGGCGGCAGCTCGTTCCCGGTGGAAATTTGGCGCGAATTCATGAAAAAAGCCCATTCCAATTGGGCCGTCGCCCAATTGCCAGGTGCAGATGGCCGGTTTGACCGCGTGCCATTGGAGCCCGTTCGTCAACAAGCTGAAAACCAACAGGCACCAGAACGCCGATCGATTGGCGATTTACTCACCGACCTGTTCAACCGCTAAAAGCGCGACAAATTGTTGATCTGTCCTAGCTATTTTGCAAGAACGCTCGCAAATCCGCCACGGTACGTTCCGGCGCTTCTTCCATCGGCACATGGCCCAAATCAGGATAAGTCATCAGTTTAGCCCCCTTAATATCACGGGCAAACAGAGCGCCATATTTGGGTAAAATCCAGTTGTCTTTCTCGCCCCACATGATCAAAGTGGGTACGCGTAGTTTCTTGAGTAACGGCAGCAAAACGTCGTTGGAGGGTTGGGAAAACCGCACATAAGTAGCGTACCGATTGCCCTCGCGCACCAGCATATCTTGATATTGTGTCACCGTCGCATCTTCAACTTGGTCGGGGTCGCCATATAGGTCACGCAGATTGGCATCCACCACAATGCGTGGGGTTATTTTGCTTAAAATATGGCCAACGCCCCAGGTGCCAAAAGCCTGAAAAATAAGGGGTTTGGGTTCATCGGCGGGGTATCCGCGACTATCAACTAAAACCAGCCTTTCAGCACGTTGATTGTCCAACAGCGCCAAATTCCATGCCACTGCACCGCCCATGGAATTGCCCGCAATTGTGTAGGTTTCAACTTGCAGGTGGTCGAGCAGGCGCGCGACGAGGATGGCCATTTCGGGCCAATCATACCGCATCTTTTCGTCCGGGCCAGTTAGGCCATGGCCGGGCAAATCAATGGCAATAACGCGATGATCAGTTTGCAAAGCTTGCGCCCACCCATCCCATGTTTGCAAGGAAGCGTTAGAGCCGTGCAACAAAACGATAGTCGGCCCATCGCCGCGCACTTGATAATGCATGCGCAAACCATCGATCTCAGCAAATTGGGAATGTTCATTTACATATTTGGCTTCAAGTTCAGCCGCTGCCAAATCGGGGGTGTAACTCCAAACAGTTGCTGAGATTAAGACGCCCACCAGTGCCGCGATAACCAGTGTCTTCATGCCCATTTTCATCATAAAATCCTCTTGTCACCCTGGCCAAAAAATTGGCCCGTCAATAACAAGACGAATGAAAAAGGAAAATTGTGACGCCGCAGGCCCCGATTATTGGCCGGAGGATGAGATAGATACCCTGGCCTTAGTCACCAAATGAAAGGAATGAGCCGTTTGGTTCGCGCTTCATAATCCTTAAAAGGCTGACCGTAACGCTGACGCAAATATTCATCCAATTTGGGTACGTTGAAAAATACAAACATCGCCAACAGCAATAGCGGTAAAGCAAAACCCAAAACGTGCATCGCAATTAAGGCATAGGCCAAAACCCAAACAACATCCCCGAAAAAGTTGATGTGCATCGATAGACCAAACAGCCCGCCAGTGTACAATTTACCCTTGTTACTTGGGTCCAGCTTGAATATATGCCGTTGCAGTTCCGCCCCGGTATTAAGATAGCAACCAAGGATAAATAGCGCGATAGCAACCCAGTCTAACCACCCCATAGGTGCCGCGTTAGGCAGCACGAGAATGGCAAATCCGGCATAGTAAAAAGCGAACGCGAACGGCACGCTGAACACTTCCGACCAGGGAATTGCGCGCTTCATAAAGACAAACATCATAACGGCCATGCGCACCAAGATGACGATGCTGAAGAAAAATATCACCCATCGTCGCTGTGGGATGATGTCTAGAACTGGCCATCCTAAAATGTTGGCGATCCAAGTGCCACCATCGCCAAATAAAATGAAAAACGAGAGGGCGATTAGTGCCAATTCGATCAGCGTGATGATCAGTTTTGGCAAGGTTGCAGCGCTCTTATTTGCATAAAGATCGAGCATTTAGTCCTCGCGTGGGTCAAGTGATGTAAAATCGGGGGATCGGTCAAAAATGGTGGAGAGATAAATCTCTCCCTCCAATTGCCGCAAAAATGATTGCGCTTCAGATGTTGTTGGCGCTTTTTCACTCAGCGCACTTATCAGCGCCTCATAATGGGATTGGATGGCACGTTGAAATTTTGGGGATCGTCCAAGGCTGTCAAAAAACAGAGCGAAATAGCGCGCTTTGTCCACGTCATATTGCGCACCGATCTGCGCAAACATTGAAGAAAGCATATCAATCAGCACGGTTTTTTGCGTGTCAAAGGACAGATCGCCAAAAACACTTTGGTCGAATTCAGAAAATTCACGTAAGAAATAGTGATCCAGCACAGCATCATAAAGCCCGTCCTTGGAGCCAAAATGATGATAAAGCCCACCGCGAGAAACGCCGGAAACATTTAAAATTTCCTCTAACCCCGTGCCATCAACACCGCGCTGCAAAAACAACTGGAATGCAGCAAATAGCAGTCTCTGTTTTACGCTTAGTTTATCCAGTGCATCGATGGGCATTTTTACTTTTCCTTCAAACAAATGGCAACCAACCACCCCACCGCCCGACGACCATTAAAGACGTCAGATTAGAAATCGGACCGATCGGTCGGTATATACATTAGCTAAATGCTGACCAAGAAGGAGTCAAGACGGTATTTGCAAGTTAAGACAGCTAGAGGAAGCTCAAAATAGAACAACGCAAGATGGTTAAGGCCTCCGCTATTTCGATCCAACCGAGATCACTGATAGGCGAATAACGTTCGTCCATGAACCTTCAGCCAAACACGGCCACGTTCCATATCAGGCAATGTGCGGGTGACTTGATCCCAAAAGGCTTGGCTATGGTTCATTTCAATCAGGTGCGCCACTTCGTGCGCAGCGACGTAATCTAAAACGAAACTTGGTGCGAGGATCAACCGCCAATTGTAGTTGAGGTTGCCCTGCGAAGAACAAGAGCCCCAGCGGGTGGATTGATCTCGCATGGAAATCGACTTGAATTGAACGCCGAGTTGGCGCGCGTGGAAGGTTGAGCGATCAACCAAATCTGACTTCGCCTCGCCTTTAAGCCAATTTACTGCCCGTCTGCCAATATGAACGGGATCGCCAGGCATATGCAGAATTTGCAACGCCTCAGCCACTTCAATTCTCGGCGTGCCGCGCAATTTGCCGGTATCTTGAATTAACGTGTCTTTTCCCCGCAAAGGAATGATCGCACCAACCTCAATTGCTTTGGCGGCGACGATATGATGTTGACGGGCGGCCAGCCAATTGCGCTGACTTTCAAGAAACTTCTCCGCGTCCCTCCAGTTTCCAGACTTGGGGACGGTAAGGGTAATGCCGTGCCGACTATCAAGGGTAATCCGATATCGCCGGGCACGCGGATTTTGCCGTACAAAAATGTCATGCACCACGCCATCAACTTCGATGCTTGTTTGCTCAGGAATGGGCTTGAAAATCTGACGTAGGATCATGGGATGACTTTGCGAAAAACACAGGAAAAAAACAACAAAAAAGACACCTGCCTTATATTAAGACAGGTGCCTTCGGGGTGTCAGGGGAAACTGACGGGGAGGGAGAACTGTGTTCACCGCACCTAAATGCGATGATTAAAGCTTACTCGTCATCCAAATCGCGTTTTTTCTTCTTCGGCTTTTCGGACGTGTCCTCATCATCAAAGCTTTTGGCTTTGTGCGCTGTCTTAAAGCGATCGAATTCTTCACGGTCACGGGCCATATGCAGGCTTTGCAAGAACTCTTCAAAATCTGAACGTTCTTGTTCTAGACGCATCCGCTCTTCTTCAAGGCGACGCATTTCAGCTTCGCGATATTCGTCAAACGCTGCATTTCCTGTGGCATTATGACGACCATGACGGCCAGCGCGACGGCTTTTCATCTTGCATTTTTGGTTCTTCATCCACTTTTCTGCCTTGTCGCTAGAGCCACCGTAATGTTCGCCCCACAAAATGTAGGCAAGCATTGCAAGGCCAAGCGGCCAGAAGAAAACAAAGCCTAAAACCATCAGGGCGATGTTAAGTGGAGACCAATGGGGTTTAATAACTGCTGTGCTCATTTTTTTCTTCCTTCATCAACGATACACAATATTTGGGGGCTAGTTGGCGTGCTTCAAGCGTCAAAAAAATGAAAATTACCTCTTGAAATGGACAAAAACTGAACCAATCGGGCGTGAATTTTCATAAAAATCATAGGAATTGCGGCCTCAATTGCTTATTGATGGGCAAAAATTGGTTGAAATCTACAATGATAAATAATCTCGCGGCCAACAATATTGGCTCTCATCATCGCCTTCGCTTGGAAACGCTTGTTCGATTGCGCTGGCTTGCGGTCATTGGCCAATCTGTTGGTGTATTGGTCGTTGCCTTTGTCTTTAACTACAGTCTGCCATTGGGCGCATGTTTTACGCTTATTGCCTCTTCTGCGTGGCTGAACGTCATTTTGCTGATCAAATATCCAGCGAGTTTTCGCGTGCCCTCGGTCTATGCTGCGGCGCTGTTGGCTTATGATTCAATTCAACTGGGCGGCTTACTCTACCTTACAGGCGGGTTGTCTAATCCATTTTCAATTCTGCTGCTGGCTCCAATTTCAGTTTCCGCCACCACCCTAAGCTTTAGATGGACAATTGCCTTAAGCGTATTGGCGGTGGTCATCGCGACCATATTGGGGTTCTTTCATTTCTCGTTGCCTTGGGACGCGCAAATTCCAATTCAGTTTCCAAAATTATACACCTTTGGCATCTGGGTGGGGATAGTATGTGGTGTCAGTTTCATCTCAGCCTATACCAACCGCGTTGCACACGAAGCGCGTCAATTGGCCGATGCCCTGAGTGCCACGGAATTGGTGCTGGCCCGGGAAACTCATATCAGCGCGCTGGATGGGTTGGCCGCCGCCGCTGCCCATGAGTTGGGGACGCCGCTCGCGACAATCGCGCTGGCTGGAAAAGAAGCCCTTTCTGACCTCAATGACCCAGGTTCAGTCAAAAAAGACCTTGAACTGATTTCAGAACAGGCCGCACGCTGCCGGACTATTTTACAAAAACTGCGCAATTTAAATGCGGGGGAAGACCCGTTTAGCGAGTTAACGCTGTCTGATCTGCTGGCTGAAGTCGCAGAGCCGCATAGGTTTTTTGGTATCGACATTGAAATGCATAAAAAGGGCAAAGGGGCTGAGCCCAACATTGCGCGCAACGCGGGTCTTATTTATGGGCTAGGCAATTTCATTGAAAATGCTGTGGATTTTGCGGATCAAAAAGTCACGATTGATCTTGATTGGTCCGATAAACAAGTATCGGTAAATATCCAAGATGATGGGTCCGGCTTCGCCCCCGAGATGTTGTCTCGATTGGGCGAACCCTATTTGACCACACGACCCAAGGATGAATTGGTGGATAACGACCCGACGGAACCCGGTGGTCTGGGGTTAGGGGTGTTCATCGCCAAAACGCTATTGGAGCGCGCTGGAGCGCAAATTGCTTTCGCCAATATGACGGCCAAGGGCAATGCCTGCGTCAATATACGCTGGCCGCGAGAGGTGATTGAAATTCAAAAGTGAGATATGATGCCTGCTGGGGAGATGAGATGACTATTGCCGCGCGGCAATGCGCAGCATAAGTTTGTGTGATTGCGAGGTATTATTATGATCAATGTACAAGAGCTAATGGACAAAGATCTGTCTTTGCTGCTTGTCGATGATGACAAGCCATTTCTAACGCGGCTTGAACGGGCGATGCAAAAACGCGGATTTGACGTTCGGGTGGCGGATAGTGTTGCCGCGGGTATGGCACAGGTGAAGTCCAATCCACCGGCATTTGCAGTTGTTGATATGCGCTTAGAAGACGGCAACGGCTTGCAGGTTGTTTCTGCCCTTAATGAAATACGTCCCGACGCGCGGGCTGTTGTTTTGACCGGTTATGGCAACATCGCAACAGCGGTAACGGCCGTAAAACTGGGTGCAGTTGATTATTTGGCAAAACCAGCTGACGCGGACGATGTGTTTAAGGCATTGATGGCGGCAGACGACGACATAAAAGCAGACCCGCCAGAAAATCCAATGTCCGCCGACCGGGTTCGATGGGAACATATCCAACGGGTTTATGAATTGTGCGACAGAAATGTTTCTGAAACGGCGCGGCGTTTAAATATGCACCGCCGCACACTGCAGCGCATTTTGGCAAAACGCGCGCCCCGTTAGCAAATGGGCTAGGCTTAAATTTCGCGTGATCGATGTATCTGGTGGTTTCAGAAATTCCACCAGCCTGATAGCGTGATCTCAATCAATTCTTGCCGACAAAAAACAGGGTGAATATGACCGTAACTCTTTCATTTCATGGTGCCGCTGGCACAGTCACCGGTTCAAGCTATCGCATAACCCACCCTAAGGGGCAGTTTCTCGTTGATTGCGGCCTGTTCCAAGGCAACAAGACCGTGCGAGCGCTAAACCTGAAGCCGTTTCCCTATGGCCCAGCCGATATTGACTTTATGTTGCTTACGCATGCCCATATTGATCATGCGGGGCTTATTCCCAAATTGGTCAAACATGGGTTTAAAGGCCCGATCCACGCGACAAAGGCTACAATCGGATTGATGGGATATTTGCTGCCAGATAGCGCTGGCATTCAGGAGTTTGAGGCTGAACGGCAAAACCGCCGTCGGTCGCGAAAAGGTCAAGACCCAGTTGAGCCGCTTTATACCCGCGACGATGCGCAAGAAGCGCTTAATCGATCTAAAGGCTATGACTATCAAAACTGGTTCGAACCCGGCCCCGGCGTCAAAGTGCGGTTTTGGAACGCTGGACATATTTTGGGTTCATCCTCAATTGAAGTCCAAGTTATGGACGACGATGGCAAGCCTATCCGTATTCTATTTTCGGGTGATATTGGCCCGGACGAAAAAGTGTTTTACCTAGAACCAGATGCCCCCGCAGGCTTTGACTATATCTTGTGCGAAAGCACCTATGGCGGCCGGGATCGCGATGACTATTCGCTTGATGAGCGCCGCGAAGCCTTCAAGAAAGAAATCAATCGCGCTTTGGACAAGGGCGGGAATTTGGTGATTCCATCCTTTGCGGTGGAACGCAGCCAAGAGCTTTTGCATGATATCGGCTTGCTGATCAAAAATGGCGACATTAATCCTCATTTGGTGTTCTTAGATTCGCCGTTGGCGCGCAAGGTCACAACGGTCTTCAAAGAACACGCCGCTGATTTAAAAGACGTGGAACTAACCCCCGAAGAACTGTTCGCTGATGAGCGTTTTCGGATTGTTGAAACTGTTGAAGAATCAAAAGCCATCAATAAAATAAATGGCGGCGCGATCATTATGTCGGCATCCGGGATGTGCGATGCGGGCCGGATTAAACACCATTTGCGCAATAATATATCAGACCATAAATCCACAGTGCTGTTTGTCGGCTATCAAGCGCCAGGCACCCTGGGGCACGTCATCCAGTCGGGTAAATCCGAAGTGCGCATCCACGGTAAAAATCATGCTGTTAAGGCCGATATTCGCCGCATCGGCAATTACTCGGCGCACGGAGATCACACTGAACTGATGGAGTGGATCGGCGAACGTCTGCCTGCCCATGGAGCCATTTTCCTCACCCATGGGGAAGATGAAGGGCGCAAAGCAATGCAAGATGCGTTGGCAAAACTCGGATTAACCGGCGATCAGGTTCGTGCGCCACAGCTAGACGATACGTTTGAACTCAAAGCCACCGGCATTAAAAGTGTTCGTCATACCAAAGCGCCACGTATCGATCCCGCGCAATTCAATATGGATTGGACGGGCGAATATGCGCAATTCACAATTGAATTGAACCAGCTTCTTTCAAGTGGGATGGATGATAAAGATCGTCTGGCATTGATCAAAAAACTTCAGCGCCAGCTTAAAACAGACTAAAGCGCGTTTGGCCCCGGGTCCATCAAGTGGTGGATCCGGTCCGCCCCCATGCGCGCAATGCGAAGCATAATCGCCTTGCGCCGCGCGGCGGGTAATTTATCTTCTTGTGCAGGGCGCAAAATTTCAGCCCCATGCCCATCGGCAACGATTAAACCTTCATCTTCAGGGAAAATATCACCATTGAGTTCGGGCGGTTTGGCGAAGAAAAATCGGTCGCAATATTGACTATATTCAGGCCATTTATTGTCCACCTGATAGTCTTGCAAACTCGACTTAATCTCAATGATCCAAATGTCGCCTTTTGGCCCAACACCAAGCAAATCCGCACGACGGCCTGTGGCAAGGGTCACTTCTGCATAACAACAAAAATCAAACCGTTGACGCAAAAGGCGCATGGTGCCGCGTTGCACGCGCAAGGCGGTTTCAGATTGTCTTCCATCAATGATGGGCGGTAAATTTTCCAGATGTGAAGTCATGCCTAGAGTTTAGGTGATTTCTGCGTCCCTGAAAAGCTGCGACCGCCAAGCGCCCCAGCAAATATCAGTCCCAATATCAGCAATGGTAATGGCGCAAGAAAGGCCATGCGAATGCCAAATGCTTCCGCGATAAAGCCAAGACTTGCTGGGCCGATAAAGAACACGAGAAACGCCGTTTGTGCCAAGGAGGCAACGTTGGTCGAAGCAGAACGGTCTCCGCGCCGTGCGGCAGCGGATACAGCAAGCGGATAAATGATGCTTGAGCCCATTCCCAACAACATGAAGCCTAAAACAGCAAGCCAAAATGTTGGAGCAACCCCCACCAATGCAACGCCCACAATTGTAATCAACAATGAAATGCGCGCCATGATTACTGTGCCAAAGCGCTCAACAATTGGGTCAGCAAAAAACCGGGTCAGCGCCATCACCAACGTAAAAGCGATCAAGCTGGTGCTTTGGGCAAACTCGCCAATTTCAAAACTGTCGCGCATGTAAATGGTGGACCAGTCGATGCCAGCGCCCTCCGCAATCAGCGCGCCAAAAGACACCGCACACAATGTCAAAATGAAAGGCGTTGGCCGGGTGAAGATGCTTGTCTTTTCTAGGCTTGCGTCGGGCTTTTCGGGCGCCATTAGTTGGCCAAAAACCGTAAGAACTGTGCCAAAAACAACAATTGGAAAGGCCATGATCATGTGCATAAGTGGCGCAACATCAAAGTGCCGCATCAACCCACCAAGCAGTGCCGCTGCGAAAAAACCAAAGCTCCAAAACCCATGGCAACGGTTCATAATCCGTCGGCCGATATGCGCTTCAAGTCGATCAGCTTCTACATTGATCGAAATCTCCATCGCGCCAACACTCATGCCGCCAACAAAAATGGCGATGACCATCAGCGCGTAATTGGTGGACCCACCAACGACAATATAAAGGGTGGCCATGGCCAAATTGGCGAAAAGAAATGTATTTTTGGTGCCAAAACGTTCGATCAACGGCGCACCGAAGGTCAAAAAAATCAACATGCCAAACGAGCTGCCCATCAGCGCAAGGCCAAGCAATCCTTCTGCGATGTTGAGTTGTTCTTGTATGTCAGCAAGCCGCGACAACATGCTGCCAAGGCCAAAAGAAAACAGGAAGAAAATCGCGTATATGCGGTGTTGGGCTTTAATCATGGGAGTTAATCTCAAAAAGGCAGGAGGTGTGCGCCGGACGCTAGGCGAGATTTTAAGCCATAGCAAACAAAAAATGGCCTCCTATAAAGGAGGCCAAGTGCCTGCGATGCCCAACGGAGGAGGTATTAGGCCGCAGAAAATTCTGAAAGAATGTGCCGACGAATTAAAGAAGAGTTTGGTCCTGCTCGCTTAGGAAATGGATATGTCCCATAGTTGCAGTCCTGTTGTTAATCGCAGGTTTTGAAGCGCATAAGTGCAAACGCGCAGCTGATCTAGCCAATGTTCACGCGATGCTGAACACCCGCCTTTGATGTGATGCCGTGCCGTTTAGGTGGCTTGCCCACCACCTTCTCGCTCATAATTTGCACCCCAGAAAAACTATTGCGGACAAATCCGTAACGTCGATATCCTGACCCCGGCGAGGGCGTGTTGTATTTGTGCTGATCGTAATTTTCATTGAAACGGCGACGGTCGGGACCAAAATAGCTATTGGTCTCAAAAAATGTGTGCTTCACATCGATCTGTTTTGATAACCGCTTGCGGATTTTATCCACCGACCAAGGTAGGGTCAAAATATCGTCGAACCCGACATCAACGCATTCCAAAATGATGGCTTTTGACGGCGTTTCAACAAAACAAATTAACGGCGCGAACCGAACCAGAATGTCGTCGCTTTCACGGATGGATTTGATCTGTGCGCGGGTAGTATCGAAATTGGCAGCGTAATCGAATAGAAAAAATGAGGCAGAACTGACCTTTGGTTGGCGTTCTACTTCCCCCAGCCCCAAAAATGGGCGCACGGACTTAAAACCCAAATCGGTCGCAATATCGCCAATCAACGCGACAGAATTGGGGTTCGTACCCATATTTGTGGCAGACTCAAAGGGCAATTTTTTGCTTTCAGGACAATCGTGTCGACTATCGAAAAGCTGATTACTTAACTAATAGTCAAAATAATGGTAATGAAACTAAGGGTGAACTATTAATTTTTCGTCGAGAAACTGAAATTCTCTGCGGTCATGCGATAGTTAGCCCCCGGATGCATCAGGCGTGCATAGGTGATCGTTTGACCCTCAAGGTGCGTGCGTCGCTCAATGACAAACAAGGCATCGTTCGGTTTCAGGCCCAAAATAGCGGCCTGATCAGCATTTGCATTTTCCGCCGAAAAGAAATGCGCGGCCTCTGAATAGGGCAAGTTTTCCACCAGCCATTCATTGGGATTAACAATGTCAAATTTAGTACCAACGGCATCAGGGGCCAATGCCAGATTGATCCAACGCTCTTCAAGTTGAAAGGGCTGATCGTCAGCAAAATGCACAGAACGCAAATATAGGGCTTGGGTGTTTGGCGGTAGGTCTAATGCCGCCGCCGCTATGCCGGTGGGCACCAATTGTTTTTGTGCCAACATTGAAAAATGATAGCGTTTTCCGCGTGCTTCAACTTCTTGGCGTACAAGGGGAATCGTAACCTTTGTCGCCCGCGCACCAGCGGACGCGACCCGCGTGCCAGCACGGCGTTTACGCAACACAAATCCTTCTTCCGCAAGCTCTCTAATCGCCCGATGGGCGGTAGCGCGTGCGCAATTGTAACGCTGGGCGATTATTTCTTCATGTTCGATCTTGTCACCCGGGCGCAACTCACCATTTCGAATCCGGCCAAGCAGCTCATTCTTAATTTTGAGATATGCAGGTTCCAAGGGTGAGGTCATGTTCTATAAAAGTGCTCGCAATTTGCGCACTGCCGTTTTGAACCGCTGTTCAATCTGGCTGCGATTTTTATGTTCGCCCTTACTAACAATGTGACGGCCTGCTGACCATAGGTTTGTAACGCGATCTTGGCGGGCGGCAAACATCCAATAATCAAGGGCCATGCTTTGTTTCAACCCATCGGCTAAAAACGCGTCCGGCTCAATGCTCATCAAATCCGCCCAATGTCCAACCGCGATTTCGCCGCTTTGACGGCCAAGGGCTAGAGCGCCACCGGCAGCCGCGCTTTGCAACAAAAATTGGCTGTTGGAGCCATGTGGGTTGGCCAAAACGGTGCGCTGGTTCGTCGCGTAGCGTTGTGAATGCTCTAGTGTGCGCAGCTCCTCAGTAAGGGATATGCGCAAATCGCTATCTGAGCCAATGCCAAACGTGCCGCCGTTTTCCACAAACCGCGTGCCGTCAAATATCCCGTCCCCTAAATTGGCTTCAGTAATCGAACAAAGCCCTGCAACCGCGCCAGATTTTGCGAGCCCAATGGTTTCACTGGGCGTCATATGGGTGCAATGGATAAGGCACCAACGCTCATTGACAGAAGTGTTCTCCAGCAGCCATTCAATAGGGCGTGCGCCAAATTTTGCCTCAACTTCTGCCACTTCAATTTTTTGCTCAGAAATATGCATGTGAACGGGGCGATCGGGCAGTAGCTTTGTGACTTGTTCGAGCAAGCCCGGGTTCACCGCTCGTAGTGAATGGGGCGCAACGCCAAGAGAAAAATCGCATGGCGCATCGTTTAGTGCAGATTTTGATCCATCAACAATGTGCTCGAAAAGTTCAAAATCACTGCCAAACCGCAACTGTCCGCCTTTTAACGTTTCTTCATTGACCCCGCCAAAGCAATAAAGCACGGGCAGATGGGTTAGACCCAAGCCAATCGTTTTCGCGGCTTCAATAATTTGTACGCTGGTTTCTGCCGGATTGTCATAGGGCGTCCCGCCTTTTTGATGGTGTACATAGTGGAACTCACCAACCGATGCGAACCCTGTTTCGGCCATTTCCATGAAAGTAAACGCGGCGATAGCGTGAATATCGTCGACGCTTAAATCATCCAAAAACCGGTACATGACGTCCCGCCATGTCCAAAAACTGTCAGTTGACGCTCCGCGTCTTTCTGACAAACCGGCCATTGCGCGCTGAAACGAGTGGCTATGTACATTTGCCAAGGCAGGCAGCAATATCTGGGCACCCAGATCTAGGGCGTCCTTGGTCGGGCTCGCATCCTGTTCAATGGCGGTGATTTTGCCGCCACTTATGCTGATCAGGACATCGTCTGCCCACCCATTTGCCAACAAGGCGGATTTTACAAAAATTTGCTGCATTTGTTTCACTTGACCAATTTCATATGCATGTACATAATCATAATAAGCATATACATATTAACGATTGAAACAAGCTTTGCTTTTTATAAAAACCGACAAGAAGCTAAACCATATGACTTCACAAACGCCAAAAAACTATGTGCTGACCAACATCACAATCGCGTCTATGGCGCAAAACGCTGGGCGATATGGCGGGTTGATTGAATTGGGTTCAATTGCGGTTGAAGGTGAAAATATTGCTTGGGCGGGTCCATCAGCAGACTTGCCGCAAAAGTTCTCCGGGTTCGAACAAATTGATCTAGAAGGCGCGCTGGTCACCCCGGGGCTCATCGATTGCCACACACATATTGTTTATGGCGGCAATCGCGCAACCGAATTTGAAATGCGGCTTGAAGGGGCGAGTTATGAAGAAGTTGCCCGCGCTGGTGGCGGCATTCTTTCAACGGTCACCGCAACCCGTGCCGCAAGCGTTGATGAATTGGTGCAAAGCGCCCTGCCACGGCTTGATGCGTTGATCGCAGAAGGTGTGACGACAATTGAAATTAAGTCCGGCTATGGGCTCGATCTAAAATCCGAACGCAACATGTTGTTGGCGGCGCGCAAGCTTTCAACTTTGCGTTCGATCAACATCAAAACAACATTTTTGGGCGCCCACGCGACACCGCCAGAGTTCAAAGGCGATAGCGATGGCTATATCGACCAGGTCGCCAACACGATGCTGCCAACCCTTGCTGTTGAAGGTCTTGTGGATGCGGTTGATGGGTTTTGCGAGGGCATCGCATTTTCAACCGATCAAATCCAATTGGTCTTTGATAAGGCCCGTGAACTCGGCATTCCGGTAAAACTGCATGCCGAACAGCTGAGCAATCTTGGCGGCGCGGCGCTTGCTGCGTCCTATCAAGCTCTATCGGCCGACCATCTTGAATATCTGGATGAGGCAGGCGTTAAAGCCATGGCAGAAGCTGGGACGGTGGCGGTTCTTCTGCCGGGTGCATTTTACACCCTGCGCGAAACCCAAGCCCCACCGCTTGATCATTTACGGGCGCACAATGTGCCCATCGCCATTGCCACCGATAGCAATCCCGGCTCGTCCCCACTTACGTCTTTATTGTTGACCATGAACATGGCTGCAACCCTGTTTCGCATGACCCCAGAAGAGGCATTGGCCGGGGTGACATTGAACGCGGCCAAGGCGCTCGGCATTGAGCAATCTGTCGGCTCAATCGAACAAGGCAAACGCGCCGACTTGGCCATTTGGGATGTGAAACATCCCTCAGAACTTGCCTATCGCATAGGCTTCAACCCATTGAAAAAATCTGTCTTTGGAGGACAATTATAGTGTTGGTTTTAACCCCGGGTGCTGCCAGCTTAAGCCAGCTCGAACAAATCTACCGCGACGGTACGCCCGTCAAACTGTCAGATGATGCCCGCGCGCCGATTGAGCGGGCGGCTGAAATTATTTTTAAGGCATCGCAAGGTAACGCCGCCGTTTATGGCGTGAATACTGGCTTTGGTAAACTGGCCAAAACCCGTATCGCGGTTGAAGATACAGAACAATTGCAACGCAACCTGATCCTGTCCCACGCATCAGGCGTTGGTGAGCCTTTGGCGCAAAATATCGTCCGGTTGATGATGTCGCTTAAACTGTTGTCACTTGGGCGCGGTGCGTCGGGAACCAAATGGGAAACGGTTGACCTTATCCAAGAGATGCTGGCCAAAAACGTAACACCGGTAATCCCGGGTCAGGGCTCGGTTGGCGCTTCGGGCGATCTCGCGCCGTTGGCCCATTTGGCAGCAGTGATGATTGGCGAAGGCGAAGCTTTTTATCAAGATGAACGCATGTCTGGCCAAAAGGCACTCGAGGCAGCGGGCTTAACGCCGATTGTCTTGGGCCCGAAAGAGGGTTTGGCGCTGATCAACGGCACACAAACCTCGACCGCATTGGCGTTGGCGGCTTTGTTTGATACTTGGCGGTTGGCCAAAACGGGGTTGGTCACCGGCGCGCTTTCAACGGATGCGGCCATGGGATCATACGCGCCGTTCCGCGAAGAAATTCAAACCTTGCGCGGCCATCAAGGTCAAATTGATGCGGCTCAAACATTGCGCGATCTATTGGATGGTTCGCAAATCCGAGAAAGCCATCGCGAAGATGACGAACGCGTACAGGATCCATATTGCCTGCGCTGTCAGCCCCAAGTGATGGGCGCGTGCCTTGATCTTTTGCGTCAGGTTGCGGTGACGTTGCATATTGAAGCAAATGCCGTGACCGATAATCCATTGGTTATTGACGAGCACAACATCATTTCAGGCGGTAATTTTCACGCTGAACCGGTGGCGTTCGCCGCAGACCAAATTGCGTTGGCCATCGCAGAGATCGGCGCGATTGCACAGCGACGCATTTCATTGTTGGTTGATCCAGCTCTGTCGTTTGGGCTGCCTGCATTTTTAACGCCAAATCCGGGGCTTAATTCAGGCTTCATGATTGCAGAAGTGACCTCGGCGGCGCTGATGTCAGAGAATAAACAAAAAGCATCGCCTTGCTCTGTTGATTCAACACCAACCAGTGCAAACCAAGAAGATCATGTTTCAATGGCCTGTCATGCGGCACGACGATTGCTGGAAATGAACACCAATCTATCGCACATTTTGGGCATTGAATTGCTTAGCGCAGCACAGGGCGTGGAATTACGTGGACCTATCAAAACGTCGTCCACCTTGGTCTCGCTTTTATCCACATTGCGCAAGTCGATCCCGTCGCTTGAAGAAGACCGTTACATGTCACCCGAATTGGTGGCCGCTGGCCAATATGTGCTTGGCAACGACTTGTTGGCGGACGCCGGGCAGAAACTGGAGCTGACACGCTGATGCATCCTGTTGAGGTTAAAATGGGCGAAAGCCCGATCATGTTGGGTATGCCGCATACGGGTACTTATGTGCCGGATCACATCATGTCGCAGCTGAACGAACGCGGTCAAAGTTTGGTGGATACTGATTGGCATATTGATCAGCTTTATGATGGGCTTTTGGACAATGTCACCGTGGTTCGGGCAACATTTTCTCGATATGTGATTGATGCAAATCGTGATCCAGAAGGGGTGTCGCTTTACCCCGGGCAAAACACCACAGGCCTTTGCCCCACCCAAGATTTTGAAGGCAAAAGCATCTATTCTGAGGGCCAAGAGCCTGATGAGGATGAAATTGAAGCGCGCCGTAAAGATTTTCACGCGCCCTATCATCAAGCCATCCAAGACCAAATGGATCGCCTAAAGGCGCTGCATGCTAAAGTGGTGCTTTATGATTGCCACTCTATTCGTTCCGAGTTGCCGTTTCTGTTTGAAGGCACGTTGCCTGATTTAAATCTTGGCACAAATGACGGCAAAACCTGCGCGAAGATAATTCAAACCGAAGCGAAACGCATTTGCGCCAATTCTGGCTTTAGCACCGTGCTTAACGGGCGCTTTAAAGGCGGCTGGACCACACGGTATTATGCCGATCCTGAAAATGGCCAACATGCCTTTCAAATGGAAACGGCCCAGAGTGCCTACCTCACCAACGAGCACGCGCCGTGGACATATGATCAGGCCAAAGCCGACAAGTTACGGCCAACCCTGAAATCAATTCTTGAAATGATGAATAATTTTGCGCTGACCAGCGACCCCAACAAGGGAGAATGAAGATGACTGACAACCCACGCAAAAATGCGCGCACGGTGCGCTCGCCAATTGGCCAAGACCTGATATGCGGTGATTGGACAACAGAAGCGCCAATGCGCATGTTGATGAACAATTTGGACCCAGATGTGGCAGAAAACCCGCATGAATTGGTGGTCTATGGCGGCATTGGCCGGGCGGCGCGGACTTGGGCAGATTTCGACAAAATCGTTGATACGCTGAAAACGCTCAAAACTGACGAAACCTTGCTGGTGCAGTCGGGAAAGCCGGTTGGGGTTTTTAAAACCCATTCAGAAGCGCCACGGGTTTTGATTGCCAATTCAAACCTTGTGCCCCATTGGGCAAATTGGGATCATTTCAACGAACTCGATAAAAAGGGTTTGGCGATGTATGGCCAAATGACCGCCGGGTCATGGATCTATATTGGGTCCCAAGGCATCGTGCAGGGCACTTATGAAACCTTCGCGGAGGCTGGGCGTCAACATTACGGCGGCAGCTTGAAGGGCAAATGGATATTGACCGGCGGTTTGGGCGGCATGGGCGGTGCGCAACCGCTTGCCGCTGTGATGGCGGGCGCATCTTGTTTAGCGGTGGAGTGCAATCCAGATTCAATCGATTTCAGATTGCGCACCCGCTATATCGACGAAAAAACCGGCAGTTTGGATGAAGCGCTAGAAATGATCGAGCGCTGGACAAAGGCCGGTGAGGCCAAATCCGTTGGGCTGTTGGGTAATGCGGCGGATGTGTTTCCTGAACTGGTAAAACGCGGCGTGCGGCCTGACATTGTGACAGACCAAACCTCTGCCCACGATCCCACCAATGGCTATTTGCCGATTGGTTGGAGTATGGCGGAATGGACCGACAAACGCGAAAGCGACCCAAAGGCTGTCGAAAAAGCCGCGCGTGCGTCCATGCGTGTGCAGGTGCAGGCCATGTTGGACTTTCACGCAAAGGGCATTCCAACGGTTGATTATGGTAATAATATTCGCCAAGTGGCCAAAGATGAGGGGCTAGAAAACGCTTTTGATTTCCCTGGCTTTGTGCCCGCCTATATTCGTCCGCTATTTTGCAGGGGTATCGGGCCGTTCCGTTGGGCCGCGCTTTCGGGCAATCCCGAAGATATTTACAAGACCGATCAAAAGGTCAAAGAGATTTTGCCCCACAATAAGCATCTGCACAATTGGCTGGATATGGCCCGCGACCGGATTGCCTTTCAAGGCTTGCCTGCTCGTATTTGTTGGGTGGGGCTCGGGGACCGGCACAAGCTTGGCATGGCGTTTAATGAAATGGTCGCCAATGGCGAGCTGGATGCGCCGGTTGTTATTGGGCGTGACCATTTGGACAGTGGCTCTGTAGCCTCGCCGAACCGAGAAACCGAAAGCATGAAGGATGGATCCGACGCTGTGTCGGATTGGCCATTGCTTAACGCGCTGTTGAACACGGCGTCTGGGGCGACATGGGTATCAATCCATCATGGTGGTGGCGTGGGCATGGGCTTTTCCCAACATTCAGGCGTGGTAATTGTTGCAGATGGCACCCCCGAAGCGTCAAAACGGCTTGAGCGGGTCCTTTGGAATGACCCGGCAACCGGCGTCATGCGCCACGCGGATGCTGGCTACGACGAAGCGCTGGATTGCGCGCGTGAAAAGGGATTGAATTTACCCGGAATTTTGTAAGGACCTAAAACCCAAAGAGGAGGAGAAACCAATGAAAAGACGCGATTTTTTGAAGGCTGGCGCAGTAGGTGTTGCAGCAGGAACGTTAGCGACGCCAGCACTCGCTCAGGATGTGCGCCAATGGAAAATGGTCACTGCATGGCCCAAAAACCTGCCCGGACCGGGTGTTGCTGCACAAATGTTGGCAGATCGGATTGAGGTTCTTTCCGGTGGTCGGATCAAAGTAAAACTTTACGCCGCTGGCGAACTTGTGCCGGGCCGTGGTGTATTTGATGCGGTTTCGGAAGGCACAGCTGAGCTTTATCATGCCGTTCCTGCCTATTGGGGTTCAAAATCCAAAGGCATATTGATGTTCGGATCACAGCCTTTTGGTTTGCGCGCAGACGAGCAATTTGGCTGGCTTTACCATGGTGGTGGTCAGGCGCTTTATGACCAAATGTATGCGCGATTTGGCCTAAAACCGTTTCTTTGCGGCAATTCGGGCCCACAATGGCAAGGCTGGTTTAAAAACGAGATCAAATCGGCGGAAGACCTTAAAGGGCTTAAATTTCGGACCACCGGATTGGCTTCTGAAATGTGCGCCAAGGTTGGCATGTCCGTCGAGGCGATGAGTGGCCCAGCGATGTTCCAGGCGTTGCAAACCGGCGCGTTGGACGCGGGTGAATTTATCGGTCCGTGGACGGATAGCGCCCTGGGCTATTATCAAGTGGCGAAAAACTACTATTGGTCCGGTGTTGGCGAGCCATCTTCTGCAGAAGAATGTGTGGTCAATTCCAAAGCCTATAATGATTTGCCCGCTGACCTACAGCAAGCCGTCGCGATGGCTTGTGAGAGTTTGTACAACCCAGTTTGGACTGAATATACCACCAAGCACGCGATTGCCTTGAAAAAGCTTGTTGCCGAAGAAGGCGTTCAGGTGCGCAAATTACCAGATGACGTCATTGATGCCTTTGGTGTAGCGGCGAAAGAAGTGGTGAGCGAACTGCGCGAAGACCAAGACGAGTTGGTGCGTGAAATCACGGAAAGCTTTGTCGCCTATCGCGATTCAGTTGGTTCATACATGACCTATGCCGACAATGGTCAAATGAACGCCCGTGCCCACGTTCTCGGCTATTGATATTTTGGTGTCGCCCCAAATGGGCGGCACCTTCTAATTCGCGAATGGGGGAAATCTATGCGCATCGAAGATCGGCTTGATCAGCTGGCCATTTTTACCGGACGTGCCATAAAGTGGCTCGCCATTTTAATGCTGTTGGTGCAGTTCTTCATCGTCGTTTCCCGTTATGCTTTTGGCATAAACTCCATCGCCGTGCAGGAGCTGGTGCTCTATTTCCATGCCAGTCTCTTTATGATCGGCGCTGCGTACACCTTGCAAATCGATGGACATGTGCGGGTTGATATTTTCTACGCGCGGCTAAGCGCCAAACGAAAAGCAATGATCGATATTTTCGGGCATCTGGTGTTTTTACTGCCCTCAATGCTGACCATTCTATATTGGTCTTGGCCCAGCGTGCGCAACGCTTGGAAAATTAAAGAGGGGGCGATTTCGGTTGGTGGATTGCCCGCTAGTTTTCTCTTGAAAACCCTTATTCCTATCTTTTGTATTTTGCTGATCATCCAATCAATTGCCTGCCTGTTAAGGCATTTCAACACATTGAGGGGAGAACATTAAATGGCCGCTCACCTCGACCTCATTATGTTTGCTGCGCTGATTGGTGCAATTCTAATTGGCTTTCCAGTCGCGTTTTCTATCGCGGGCGTTGCCGTGTTGTTCGCGTTTTTGGGCAGCACACTGGGCGTCATGGATATTGGCTTGCTCGGTGCTTCCGGCCAGCGGATTTTTGGCCTGCTCACCAACAATGTGCTTATTGCCATTCCCCTTTTTATCCTGATGGGGTCCGTGTTGGAGAAAAGCAAAATCGCCGAGGAATTACTCGAAACGATGGGCAGGGCATTTGGCAGTTTTCGGGGTGGACTGGGCATATCCGTTGTGCTGGTTGGCGCTTTACTTGCCGCATCAACAGGCATTGTGGGCGCAACAGTTGTCGCAATGGGCATGATTGCACTGCCCGCAATGCTGCGTGCAAATTACGATAAAGGACTTGCTGCAGGTACTGTTTGTACGGCGGGCACGTTGGGGCAGATTATACCCCCGTCAACATTGCTGATTATCCTTTCCGACGTCATGTCAAATGGCTTCCAACAAGCCCAATATGCGCAAGGAAAATTCACTATTGAAACATTGTCGGTTGGCCAAATTTTTGCCGCTGCTTTGTTTCCCGGGCTGCTTTTGGTCGCGCTCTATATCACTTATCTGATCATCAGGGGCCTGCTACGCCCTCAAGATATGCCACCATTGCAGATATCAGAAAACCACGTGGTACTCGCGGACACCCTGCGTGCGATCCTGCCGCCAGTTGGTTTGATTATCGCCGTTTTAGGTTCCATCCTAACGGGGATAGCGACCCCAACCGAAGCTGCATCCGTTGGCGCGGCTGGGGCTATTTTTATGGCTGCGCTCAAACTTAAAATTGGTGGGAACTTTCTCAAAGTTGGCTTGGTTGCTCTGCTGTTGCTCGCTGTGCTGACCCAGTATTTTCCGGTGCGTCTGCAACGAAATGATCTGACCGGTTTTGATATTGCGCTGGGCGTTTTCTATATCGTCTTGGCACTGGCTGGCGGCGCGGCATTGCTCAAGGCAGTATATGGGTTGGTGCAACACAAGATTTTGCAACCCGCCCTCACCGCGACCACAACAATGACATCGATGATTTTTGCCACGATCCTTGCCGCCGGCATGTTCTCGCTGGTGTTTATCGGCTTAGGGGGCGAAGAGCGGGTGGCAGATATTTTGGCCAACACGCCCGGTGGCGCGACCGGTGCGCTGATTTTTTCCATGCTGGTGATTTTCGTTTTGGGTTTCTTTCTTGATTTCGTCGAAATCGCCGTCATCGTTTTACCGCTCATTGTGCCGGGCTTGATTTTGCTGGGACACGATCCGGTTTGGCTTACCGTGCTTATCGCCATTAATTTGCAGACTTCGTTTTTAACACCGCCGTTTGGTTTTTCACTGTTCTATTTGCGCGGCGTTGCGCCCAAAGAAGTTTCCACAGGCGATATTTATCGAGGGGTTGCGCCTTATATTGGCTTACAAATAATTGGTGTTGGTCTGATCTGGCTTTGGCCGTCATTCGCCACTGCACTGCCCAACTGGCTATTTTAGGCATTAAACGTCAGCGTGGCTTTGAATTGAGGCATGAATACACAATTTAGACATATTGGCGCGTTTCAGTATAATGGAGTTTTAGCGCGGGGGCGCTGTTCAGTTGAGGGAATACACTATGCGCCGTTCCAAAATCGCAATTTATAAGCTGTTGATCGTTTGTCTCATTTTGGTTGGAGGTCTTTCCAACGCATTTGCGCAAATCTCAACGCGCGTGCTGACCATAAAAACAGCACCCAACAATATTGAATTGCAGTCAGTGTTCATTGATGGGCAACGGGCCAAAATCATTTCGAGCCAATCTGGATATTCCTTTGTGGAAGTGCGCGCGGACGTGAATGAGTTTCGGTGCAAATATACCCTTTCAGTCATTGCCGAGAATGGTCGGTTCTTGCGTAAGAAATATGATTTGTGCGAAGAAGTCTGGCAAATCGATGTCGACTTTGCCGACGACGGTGCAGGCACCTCCAAAAAACAAATCTCCATTGTGCCTTCAGACCCAGAAGTGCGGATCTATTCGCTTGCCGTTAATGGAAAACCGCAAAGCTTCACGGCCTTTATCGATTCAAACCGGATAGAGTTTACACTGCGGCGCGGGCCATCTGGATATAAATGTAGCGCGGCGCTGGACGCTTTATTGTCAAACGGCAACCGTTTTAAAGAACAAGTCGATTTGTGCGCGAACAATAATGAAGTTGTGCTGGACCTTGAGCCAGAGCGCAAATATTTTGAAGTTCTAACCATTCGCTCGACCATCAAAGACGACCGCATTTCATCGGTACGTGTTGATGGGCGCAAAGTGCCGATTTTGCGCTGGATTACCAATGGCGTGCGGACACGTTTAGCCGCTGGCGCAGATAGTTTTAAATGCGATGCGAAATTGGAAGTTGATTTCGCTTCGGGGGCTAAAGCGGCCGGCACCATGGATATTTGTGCGGAAAACTTTGATGTAACGCTGACCCCTGCAGCCCAGTATAAATCAGACACCAACATGTCCGCATCATTTGCGTGGCGGTTCATTGCGCCAAAAGACGCGAACGATATGGCCGTCGTGGAGCATTTTTCCCGCAGTGGTCGCAAAGGATTTGTTGCGGTATGCGAACCTGGTAGCCGCAACGCCACCGTCTATGTCACGGGCTTTCCCGTATCAGCCGATTTTAACAGTCGACTAAAACTGCAAAGTTGGGCTGGCCAATATAAAGACACACGCGAAGTGCGCATTGGTCGTTCGCCAATTGGCAATAAGCTAAGCGGGCCGTCATTTTCTCTAAGCACCAAAAATGGGCTTTGGAATGGTTTGATTTCAGGCAGCGCATATACGCTTATTGCAGACGAAGAACATCGCTTGCGCCTATCCCTTAAGGGAAGCGCGGGGCCGGTGCGTGAATTCGTCCGCGCTTGTAATCAACAATTTTACGGCCCTTCCGTAAGTGGAGATGTAACAAACGACTCGAGTTTGAAATGGACAAAACCGCGTCAATCCAATGGTGGACATCGTTTGGTGTTCGGCGACCTGGGAACGGACCGCATCGGCCTAGACGCGCGGTGTGACGAAGGGGAAGGTTTCGCTCAAGTCATGTTCGCTTCTGCGCCGACGGACCTCAGCCAAAATACGTCTGTTGAAGTGTTTTGGGACACGGTCGGCAATCAAGGCACACAAGTCGCTAGAACGCGCAATGTGCCAAATATTGATTGGGGCACCGTGCCCGTTGCTCAAATTGAGATGAATGATGGGTTCTGGGCAAGTCTTGCTGGCGGCAATATTGTGCATATCGCCATGGATGGACGCCGGATGGCAACCTATTCGCTTAAAGGCAGTGCGACCCCGGTTCGTCAGTTTGTCGACGCTTGTCGTCAATATGTTGCGGAACCAGAGCCGCGCCAGCCTTTGACGCCGGATCAGCCCACTCGCGAAGAACAAGTGTTTGATTCCATCATTGATATTTTCAATGGAATTTCTGAACGCAGCAATGGTGGCATTCAAATTGAAATAGAAAGCAGTAATGCGGGTGCCGACAGAGCGTTGCAACAATATCGCAATAACCCCAATTTGATTTGTACGGATGTCGTTTTGCCCCAAGCTTTGGGCGGCGGAAACGTCAATTCGTCCTTTATCAATCAAAGTGCTAGCCCCGTTGACCTCTTCCAAGTTGCCGCCAATGGACAGCGGATTAGGGTGCGGGATATTCCGTCCGGCGCAAGGCTTTCTGTGGATGCCCCACAAGGACAATCTTGGGAAGTTCGTCGCCGAAATGGCGGCTGCGTGACCAGTTTCGTGTCACCACGCCAAGATGTGGAGTTTTTGATCAAGCAGAACATGGGTGAAGCTGATCCAGGCGCCTTCGCAAAAAGCTATCAGTGTGATGGCAGACAAGTTCAAGTGGTGGTTGCCCCAAATCACGGCTTCGCCATTATCGACGGTCGATATGCTGTACACCGGGCAAAAGTTAGCGGACGCGCCCAAGACATCTGGGGTGATATGAGCGCTTCCATTTCGGACCAGCAGTTGGTGGTGCGGGGCGGCGACGTGCCAGATTATGACTGCACGGCGAACTAGTTCGTGCGTTAAATTGCCAGCTTTTTGGCAATAATAAATGCGGCTGGGATGGCGAGCAAATAGCCGACTATCCCAGCCACCGATATCGCCATTCCGTCTGAAATAGGTAGGGTTGGTGCAACCAGCACGCCGATCACGGCCATCCCTGCCAGCATTGATCCAATAATTATCCATAAAACAGCAGTGAGTTTCATCGTGTTCTCTCCTCAATGATATTGAAGAGAGTTTGCGTCGATCCCAAAAAACATGCATTGACCAACATCAAATGCCGCTGGTAAGTTCAGTAAATAAATATTGTTTTGAGTAAAAAAGTTTTATGAATAATGAAACCGACATGAATTGTCGGCAGGAGGGGAAGAATGAGCGATAGAGTTCAAAACCGTTTGGCACGTCTGCGCAAACGGATGTCCGAGCATAATGTGGACCTGGTTGCACTTGCGCCCGGTGCGCACATCCAGTGGTTGCTGGACTATTACCCCTATCCTGATGAGCGCATGTGCGTGCTGCTTATTGGTCCGACAACTGAAGCGTTTGTTATGCCGGTGCTAAACGCCAACGCGGTGCGCGAACATACCAGCATCAAGTTTTTCAATTGGGCGGACGCGGATGGTGCTTCAAAAGCGCTCGACGAAGCGCTTAAAGACGTGACCAGTGGCACAGTTTCAAAAGTGTCGTTGGACGAAACCATGCGCGCAGACTTTGCGCTCAATCTTTTGGCAGCGCTGCCGGGGGCAAAACATTGCTTCACCGAAGAAACCGTGGGCGCATTGCGGATGCGCAAGGGCGATGATGAGTATAAACTGCTCAAAATGAATGCGCTCATTGCCGACGGCGCACAACAAGTTGCCGCCGATGCTGCTCGGGTCGGGGTGACTGAAAATGACGTTGCCGAAGCGGTCAAAGAATATTTCATTTCTCAGGGCGCTAAACCAGCATTTGATATTGTGGGTGCCAACGAAAATGGCGCTTTCCCGCATCACCATACCAGTGACCGCGTGATCAATCAGGGTGATGTTTTGGTGGTTGATATTGGTGGCATCAAAAAAGGCTATCCAAGCGACATTACCCGTATGGTGTCGGTTGGTGAACCGAGCGAAGAATATCGCAAGGTCCACGCAACCGTAGAAGCTGCAGTTCAAGCCGCGATGAAAGCCGCTAAGCCGGGCGTTATGGCCAAAGATGTTGATGCAGCCGCGCGTGCTGTTATTACCGAAGCGGGATATGGCGAATATTTCACGCACCGTTTAGGTCATGGTTTGGGCATTGAACTCCATGAGCCGCCCTACATTTCGGCCTCTTCAGAGGTTGTTTTGGATGAAGGCATGGTATTCTCCATCGAACCGGGCATTTATTTGCCGGGCAAGTTTGGCGTGCGGCTCGAAGAGATTGTGATTTTACGTGCGGATGGGCCGGAAGTGCTTTCCGAACGCTCGCGTGATGTGGTGATTTCTAAGAGCTAGGGACGCATATGTGGGTGTTTTTGGCCCCACCCCACCCTTAATCCCTCCCCATCAAGGGGAGGGAAGCTCATTTTGCAAACACTTTCCGTTCCATCATAGGGGAAAAGGCTTGGGCAACGCCGTTACTCTTACTATCTCCCTCCCCTTGATGGGGAGGGATTAAGGGTGGGGTGCTTACAGCATCAGCAATGCCTGAACACGAAGTCGAACCCAAATCAGTTTATAATCTTCGCTTCAGTTGCTTTTTGGATATCTTCCCGTGAAACATCTGGGGCTGTCTCAACGATTTCCAAACCACCAGGTTTCACGTCAAATACGCCTAAGTCGGTAATGATACGGTCAACAACCCCGGTTCCAGTAAGCGGCAGGGTGCATTCTTTTAGAATTTTGGATGCGCCGTGCTTATTGGTGTGATCCATGACAACCACAACGCGGCCAACGCCGGCAACAAGGTCCATTGCGCCGCCCATGCCTTTGACGAGTTTGCCAGGGATCATCCAATTGGCAAGGTCACCGTTTTCAGCAACTTCCATCGCACCCAAGATAGCCATGGCGATCTTGCCGCCCCGGATCATGCCAAACGAAGTTGCACTATCAAAATAGGCGGTTTGGGGCAGTTCGGTGATTGTTTGCTTACCTGCGTTAATCAGGTCCGCATCGATTTCATCTTCTGTTGGGAATGGGCCCATGCCCAACATGCCGTTTTCCGATTGAAGCGTGACATTGATGCCCTCAGGAATATAGTTGGCCACCATTGTTGGAATGCCAATGCCAAGGTTTACATACGTGCCGTCTTGCAACTCTTGGGCTGCGCGGGCAGCCATTTGATCTCTTGTCCAGCTCATTTACGCCTCCCTAACTGTGCGTTGCTCAATCCGTTTTTCGTGTTGACCCTCAACAATCCGATGCACATAAATGCCCGGCAGATGGATGTAGTCTGGATCAAGCGACCCGACAGGCACGATCTCTTCAACTTCCATCACACACACTTTGCCGCAAGTTGCTGCGGGTAGGTTGAAGTTGCGTGCAGTTTTTCTAAAAATCGCATTGCCGGTTTCGTCAGCTTTCCACGCCTTGACGATGGAAAGATCGGCAAAAATGCCTTCTTCCATAATGTAGGTTTCGCCATTGAAATCGCGGTGGTCTTTGTTTTCTGCAATGATCGTGCCGACGCCTGTTTTTGTATAAAAACCGGGAATGCCCGCGCCACCTGCCCGCATACGTTCGGCCAATGTGCCTTGCGGATTAAACTCAAGTTCAAGCTCACCAGAAAGATACTGGCGCATAAACTCAGCGTTTTCTCCAACGTAAGACGAGATCATTTTTTTGACTTGTCTTGTTTGCAGCAAAATGCCGATGCCGAAATCATCCACACCCGCATTATTTGAAGCGAATGTAAGGTCTTTAACACCTGACGTTCTGATCGCATCGAGCAGCAGTTCCGGTATGCCGCAAAGGCCAAAGCCGCCAGCGGCAATTAACATATCATCATGGAGAAGACCGTTCAGGGCCTCTTCAGGTGAATTATAAATTTTGTTCATATTCCCTCCTAAAAAACCGCTTTGCGGTTCTCAAACTTCAATCGCCATGGCAATGCCCATGCCGCCGCCAATGCATAAGCTTGCGATGCCGCGCCCGCCGCCGCGTGCCTGCAACGCATAGATCAATGTGCTCAGCACCCGCGCACCAGACATGCCGACCGGATGCCCCAATGCAATTGCGCCGCCATTGATATTGACCTTTTTCGGATCAACGTCCAATTCTTTCACAACTGCTAAACTTTGAGCGGCGAAGGCTTCGTTAAACTCAAAAAGGTCCACTTGATCTAAAGACCAACCTGCCCGTTTTGCCGCTAAGCGCGAAGCAGAAATCGGGCCGAGCCCCATAAAGGCGGGATCAAGCCCGGTATGGGCATAGGCACGAATGCTTGCCAGTGAGGTCAGCCCGTCGTCCGCTGCCCGAACCGCGTCGGCTATGACAAGGGCAGCTGCACCATCGTTAATGCTGGAGGAATTCGCCGCGGTTACGGAGCCTTCCTGATCAAATATGGGGCGTAATTTGCCCATCAATTCAATGTTTGTATCGGGGCGAACGCTCTCATCAGCGCCAAATTTAACTTCGCTTTTACGCGTTTTGATGGTGATGGGTATGATTTCGCTATCAAAGAAACCATTGGACTGCGCAGCCGCTGCTTTATGGTGCGATGCTAAAGCGAACTGATCCTGTTCTTCTCGTGACAGGTTATATTTCTTTGCGACATTTTCGGCCGTATTGCCCATTGGGTAGCCATGAAACGCATCGGTAAGCGCATCAAACATCATGCTGTCGACAAGTTTCAGATCACCGGCCTTTTTGCCTTGCCGGATCGGCGCGACATGGGGCGCGTTGGTCATGCTTTCTTGCCCGCCAGCCACCACATAGCTGGCGACACCCGTTTGAATTTGCTGCGCCCCAAGCATAATGGCGCGCAAGCCCGAGCCGCACACTTGGTTGATGGTCGCTGCCGGCGTATGGTCTGGCAAGTCCGCGTTGCGTGAGGCTTGTCGCGCTGGGTTCATGCCTGCACCACCGGTTAATACCTGGCCCATCAAAACTTCATCAATAGCGTCATTTTCGACACCAGACTGGGCGACTGCCGCTTTGATCGCAATAGAACCCAATTCAGCGGCGCTATGATTGGAAAGCGTTCCGGTTAAGGCGCCAATTGGTGTGCGCTTTGCGCTTAGGATGACAAGATCTTTGATCGACATGGCATTGCCCACTCTAGCTTTGATGAAGATAGCAAAGGGTAGAGCTTGCGCACAGCAATTGTTTAGTCGTATTTATACCCTATGGATGCAATTGAAACTTTAGCACAACAGGGTGCCAGCACCCAGCCTGACCAGTTTTCTCTGGCAGAAATGCCTGTGCCTTTAGTGCTTGCAGAACACCGCATCATCAAACAATGCAACATCGAGTTCGCCTCGATATTTGGCTATACGGCTGATGAATTGCACAATACCAGCTTTCACCTGTTATATCCCAAATTTGCAGACTTCGTACGTACCGGCGAGATGTGGAAATCAAATTTTGCTGGCGGGCTAACCTATTATGATGAGCGGGTTATGCGGCGTGCTGACCAGACAGAGTTTTGGTGCAACGTGCGGGGTCGATCGATGAAACCGACTGATCCTTTTGCCAAGGCTATTTATTGTTTTGAACCGATCAATAGAGCCGTTCGCCCGACCGTCGAAACACTGACAGACAGGCAAAAGCAAGTGCTCACGCTCGTGGCGCAAGGTAAAACCAATGCACAAATCGCCAGTGAAATTGGACTATCCAAACGCACAATAGAAGCGCATCGCGCCCGCACCATGAAATCTATCGGGGTCAAAAATGCCGCCGAACTGGTCGCTTGGTTTTCATCTGAAAATGAGGTTGGGTGATCTGTAGCGTGAAGCTTGCCTTAGTCGGCTCGCCTTACATTAACCCGTTTCATCAACTGGTTGGCTGATTTGTGAGCGGATCCATTTGGTGAACTCTACCACCCCGGCTTTTTCAGCCTTGTCGTCTGGTATCGCTAAAAAATAGGCATCTTCGGTTTGCAATGCGCGTGGGTCGACAACGGCCAAACGTCCAAGTTCAATTTGTGTTTCAATCAGATATTGAGGCAGCAACCCAACGCCCAACCCGGCGACACATGCTTCAATCACCATCGAAAACTGATCAAATCGATGCCCGCGAAATGGTTCATCATTTTCAATGTGCTGTTGCTCAAACCAGTCGCGCCAAGCCGTTGGTCTTGACTGTAAATGCAGCAAGGGAACGTTTGGCAAATCATTGGCGCTATTGACGTTCATATCGGCCATCAGGGCAGGTGCGGCGACGGGCAGCATAAACTCATCACATAGCGGCTGACATGAAGCGCCAGCCCAAATAGGGCGGCCAAAATGGATCGCCACATCAAAAAACTGCTCTTGCAGCGAAAATGGTGACCACCGGCTTTCAAGATTGACCGCAAGCTTTGGGTTGTTCTGCAAGAATTGCGGTAGCCGTGGGGCCAACCAGTGCGACCCGAACGTTGGCAGCGTCGCAACCGACAAGGTCGCATCCGCTTTGGCCGAGGCCATGGTGCGGTAAACAAGCCCTTCGGTCTGCTCAATCAAATATTTCGCGTCCACCAAAAACCGCGCACCAGCCTCAGTCAGCACAACCCGTTTGCGGATACGTTCGAAAAGCGTAACCCCTAATTGCAATTCCAAATCGCGAATTTGCCTTGAAATCGCACTCTGCGTCAGGTTCATTTCTTCCGCTGCGCGGGTGAAATTAAGATGACGCGCAGCGCACTCAAACGCACTTAAAGTGTTGATCGAAGGGAAATTGCGACGACTGGTATGCATAAGTTTTCCTCATCAAGTAATGAAAAATCATTGCTTCTTCAGGGCTTTTCATTGCTTTATCATGAGTATTACGAATTTTAAAGGCCATCTCGCGCCAACTTGTTCTAAAGAACAATAGCCGCGTTTAGCCAATCCGTTTCAACCAAAGACTGCGTTTCGCCTCAATGGGCGAATTGCGAGATCACAAATTCTGGAGCCATCCATGAGCGTCAAAGACCAAACTAAAGACCTGTTGCAAAAACTTGGCGTTGATGTCGTAGCCCTTCAGGGCGGCGACTTGGCTGTCGTAAGCCCAACGACGGGCGAGACCATTGCCAACGTAAAACTTGCCTCTGCCGATCAGATTTCAAGTCAAATCGACAAGGCCCATGTCGCGTTTAAAGCGTGGCGCAATGTGCCAGCCCCTCGTCGTGGCGAACTTGTTCGCTTGCTTGGCGAAGAATTGCGGGCTCATAAAGATGAACTTGGCCGTTTGGTCAGCATCGAAGCGGGTAAAATCCCATCCGAAGGTTTGGGCGAAGTGCAAGAAATGATCGACATTTGCGATTTCGCAGTTGGTCTTTCTCGTCAGCTTTATGGCCTTACCATTGCGACCGAGCGTGCTGAACACCGCATGATGGAAAACTGGCACCCGCTAGGGGTTGTCGGCATTATTTCAGCCTTTAACTTTCCAGTGGCTGTTTGGTCTTGGAACGCCGCGCTAGCGCTTGTTTGCGGCAACGCGACCATTTGGAAACCATCAGAAAAAACACCTTTGACCGCCATGGCTTGCCAAGCGATCATGAATAAGGCACTCGCCAAATTCGGTGATGCACCTGAAGGATTGTCGACTATTTTTGTCGCGGATCGCGTTGGCGGCGAAGTGATGGTTGATCATGAAAAAATCGCCCTTGTTTCTGCAACAGGTTCAACCCGTATGGGCCGCGAAGTGGGCCCACGTTTGGCCAAACGCTTTGCACGGTCAATTCTTGAACTCGGCGGCAACAATGCGGGTATCGTTTGCCCATCTGCCGATTTGGACATGGCAGTTCGTGCCATTGCATTTGGCGCGATGGGCACTGCGGGTCAGCGTTGCACATCAACCCGTCGCTTGTTCGTGCATGAAAGCGTTTATGACAAGTTGGTCCCTCAGCTTAAAAAGGCATATGAAGGCGTTTCAATCGGCAACCCCTTGTCCTCAGACGCTTTGGTTGGTCCACTGATCGACAAAGATGCGGCCAATAATATGGAAAAAGCATTGTCTGCTGCAAAAGCGGCTGGCGGCAAAATTGTTGGTGGTGAACGCGTTGATGTGGAAAGCAATGAAAGCGCCTATTATTATCGCCCTGCAATTGTTGAAATGCCCGAACAGTCTGGCCCAATGTTTGAAGAAACATTCGCCCCCATTCTTTATGTGGTGAAATACACAGATTTGGATGACGCCATCGATATGCAAAACGCCGTTGGTGCGGGTCTTTCGTCCATGATTTTCACCTTGAATGTGCGTGAAGCAGAGCGGTTCCTTTCTGCATCTGGTTCAGATTGCGGCATTGCAAACGTCAATATCGGCACGTCAGGTGCAGAAATTGGTGGTGCATTCGGCGGGGAAAAAGAAACAGGTGGCGGACGCGAAAGTGGATCAGACGCGTGGAAAGCTTATATGCGCCGCGCAACCAACACGGTAAACTATGGCACTGAATTGCCATTGGCCCAGGGCGTAAGTTTCGATATTGACTAGTCACTGATCAAAAAACAAGAGCATTACAATATGACCGCCCAAACGATTTCGCCATCAAAATTTGTCCGTGCCAACCGGATTTCTGATATCTCGGTTTCAGAAATCATTAAAATCAGCACCCGAGCTAGGGAACTGAAGGCGCAAGGCAATCCGGTGATTATTTTGGGCGCTGGCGAGCCGGATTTTGACACGCCAGATCATGTTAAAGATGCCGCTCATAGAGCCATCGATGCGGGGCAAACCAAATATACCACGCTCGATGGAACGCTAGAAATGAAAGAAGCCGTGTGCCGAAAACTGGCGCGCGGCAACGGCCTCAAATTTGAGCCGAAAAACATTTCGGTCTCTGCCGGCGCGAAACAGGTGCTCTATAACGCCTTTATGGCGACCTTAAACGAGGGCGATGAGGTCATCATCCCAACCCCGTTCTGGACCACTTACGCAGATATCGTGCGGATTTGCGGCGGTGTGCCAGTGCTGGTGCAATGTCCGGGGGAGGCAGGGTTTAAACTGCAACCCGATCAGCTTGAAAACGCGATCACCGACAAAACCCGCTGGTTGCTGCTAAACTCTCCGTCGAACCCAACCGGCGCGGCATACAACTCAGATGAATTGCAAGCGCTTGCCGATGTACTGCTCACTCACCCCCATGTTTGGCTGATGAGCGATGATATTTACGAACACATCATTTATGATGATTTTCAGTTCGTCACCCCCGTGCAAGTCGAGCCACGCCTAAAAGACCGCGCGTTGGTTATCAATGGCGTTTCAAAATCCCACGCGATGACCGGTTGGCGTTTAGGGTTTGGTGCCGGGCCAGAGGAATTGATCCGCGCCATGGCTGTCATTCAAAGCCAAGCCACATCCTGCCCCTCTTCGATTTCCCAAGCCGCTGCCATTGAAGCGCTGGATGGCGATGAAGCATTTCTTGAAACCCGCCGCTTGTCGTTTCAAGAACGCCGCGATTTGGTTGTGGCAGGCTTAAACGCCATTGAAGGCGTTCAATGCCGCACCCCAGAAGGCGCGTTTTACACCTTCTCCTCATGCGAAGGCATGATCGGCAAAACAGCACCAGATGGATCAAAAATTGAGAGCGACAGCGATTTTTGTCGCTATATCCTAGAAAGCGCCCATGTCGCGATTGTGCCGGGCTCAGCGTTTGGCTTGTCGCCTTATTTCCGGATTTCTTATGCGGCGGCAAAAGCTGAGTTGGAAGAAGCGGTGGGACGGATACAGAAGGCTTGTGTTGAGCTGAAATAATTCCACGGCGTCATTCCAGCGCAAGCAGGGAACTAGGCCAGAGCAAACGGCAACTATTTTTATTGCGGAAGTTCCTGCCGCCACCCCGGGCCAAATCCGGGTAGCTGTCTTTTTTGTGTTGGTCGGTTTGGATGTCGTTCTCTTGCAATGCGTAACCCATATGGTACGTTCTGCGTTTTTTCAAGATAAGGGGTATTGGTCATATGGCGAAGCAAACCGGGAACGCGCATCAGCTAGACAACCTTCTAATCGATGCTGAATACCCTGAATTGCCGGGATTTTCGCGAAATAAGGTGCGCGATACCTATCAGTTGCCTGACCGCCGACGCCTATTGATAGCAACCGATCGTCAATCAGCGTTTGATGTGGTTTTGGCGGCTGTGCCCTACAAAGGCCAAGTGCTGACGCAAATTGCCCGCTACTGGTTTGATGAAACCAAAGACATTTGTCCTAACCACGTGATTTCTTATCCGGACCCGAACGTCGTTATGGCCAAAGACCTCGACATGTTGCCGATCGAAATTGTGGTCCGATCATATCTTACAGGCTCTACCAACACCAGCATTTGGCCAATGTATGAGCGCGGCGAGAGAATGATATATGGCCATAAATTTCCAGACGGCTTGAAGAAAAACCAGAAATTGTCCAAATCGATAATTACCCCGACAACTAAACCCCCTCAGGGAGGGCACGACGCGCCGATCACAGAATTTGAGATCCTTGAAACCCAACTTGTCACGACGGAACAATGGCATGAGATTAAGGAAAAAAGCCTGGCCCTTTTTGCCCGTGGACAAGAGTTAGCGGCCACGAAGGGACTTATCTTGGTCGACACAAAATATGAATTCGGCCTTGATGAAAATGGCGTTGTAGTTGTTGCAGATGAAATTCATACGCCGGACTCTAGTCGCTTTTGGATCGCCGAAACCTATCAGCGAAGCTTTGAGGCTGGCGAGGAACCGAACAGTTTGGATAAGGAGTTTTTGCGCTTGTGGGTTGTTAGCCAATGCGACCCCTACAATGATCCAATTCCAGTAATTCCCGACGACACCTTGCGTGAGTTCAGCAACAAATATGTCGCATTGTACGAACAACTGACCGGTTTGAAATTCGAAATACCGGAGACATCGATACCCGTGCGTGAACGTGTCCGCAGCGCTCTGGCCCTAGAACTTTCTGAATATTTCTAAGCGTGGCGTTTTCGCGTGTGAAGCACCTAGTCTCTCACAGAGGGTAGCTTTAACCAATTCGGCATCGCCGAACGGCACCGCATCATGGTTCCTCGGGTCAAGCCCGAGGATGACGACCGGGAAGTCGAAACGTTTGATCCAAAATTATTTCCCTCCCCCTAGTGGGGAGGGATTAAGGGTGGGGGGCTCTTTGGATGTTAGATGAACATAAATGAAGTGCATTGCGGCTGCATCCTTCGACAAGCTCAGGATGAGGGCTGGGAATGTGGTGCGGGATTTGGGCGTCAATTGACGGTGTAAAAGAAAGAACAGACCCCGGATCAAGTCCGGGGCGGCAGATAGGGAAGGTTGTCGTTCCCACGGGACATCCCGGACAACTAGGTGGCGTTCGCGATGCACCGACCAAATCCCGACATGGCTATTGCAGCAATTGAGGCGGGTTGGTCTGTCGTTCATCCTTGGGCAGAATAACGGGTGGGAAGGCTTTGTGATGATTTCAACGCAACACGAATGATGAATATGATTCGAGGCCCACTCAACGCTTGCAACACCTCCCCCCACCTCATGGTGAGTCTGTCGAACCATGAATGGAGTGCATTGCGGTTCCCTCCTTCGACAGGTTCAGGATGAGGGCGTGCTTGGTGAGCTGTCCGATTTGTCTCCTCTTGTCATATTCTGGGTCGACCCCAGTATTTATGGGCCTCTAACTATGAGTCATATGGGTCTATGACGCGCTGAGGTCATTCCCGTCGGGCCCATCAGGTCGGGCCTGAGTGTGACGCTGAGAGCAGTGTCTGTGCTTCGGCCTCTACCCCTGTTGGGGGCGTGCATGGTGAGCGAGACTTACACAAGGCAATGAGGTTACTCGCCATATTTGCGGGACTCTATTTTACTGAGCCGGAACTTAGTTGTTGTGTATACACGCCGCCACAATCCACAACTGTCACCCCAGATTTAGTCTGGGGTTCAGGCGAGATTATCCACGCGAAAGCCGTATGTTTGATTTGCTTCTGACTGGATCCCCGCCTGCGCGGGGATGACGGCCGTAGGTGGCGGCGGAGTTTGGTACAATTTATGTTCGATCCCGGCTCGAGGCCGGGAATGCCAAAAGGGTCAGAACCCCGATAACCATTGGCCACCCCGCACTTGATGCTGGGTCTAAATAGCGTTTGCATCACTCCCGCCTCATGGTGAGCCTGTCGAACCATGAATGAAGTGCAGTGCGGCTGCATCCTTCGACAAGCTCAGGATGAGGGCGGGGAGTGTAGCGCGGGATTTGGGCGTCAATTGGCGGTGTAAAAGAAAGAACAGACACCGGATCAAGTCCGGGACGGCCGAGAGGGGAGGTTGTCGTTCCCACGGGACATCCCGGACAACTAGGTGGCGTTCGCGATGCACCGACCAAATCCCGACATGGCCATTGCGGAAATTGACGCGGGTTGGTCTGTCGTTCATCCTTGGGCAGAATAACGGGTGGGAAGGCTTTGGGATGATCTTCACGCCAAAGACAAATGACGGTCTTGAAGTCGTCATTCAACTCGTAAAAAGTTCATACAAATTCGTATCGGGGCGGGATAATTGCAAGTAGGTGCAATGCTGCAGAAAAAATGTATCATCATAAAACCTAGCGAATAGCCACTATAGCTCAAGAGCAAGAGCACCGAGAAAGAAAAACACATGACCAAGTCCGCACCGATCATAGCCGCGAAACATCCTGCCAAAGTCGATTTGGAGAAGGGTAAGGACTATTATTGGTGTCGGTGCGGAATGTCCAAAAGCCAGCCGTTTTGCGACGGCTCTCATGCTGGTTCCGGTGTGACACCACTGAAGTTTACCGCTGATAGCACGGGCAGCGCGGCGCTGTGCCAGTGTAAGGCTACGGGGTCAGGCCCTTTTTGCGACGGCACGCACGCCAGTCTGGGTGACCTGAACGTAGGTGACCCGTCACCAGAACCCAAATCTGACGTTCCGACCGCGACCCCGACGCCGGAAGAGCCAACGGTGGCCCGCATCCACGCGCTCGCCAAGGATGGACTATCGAAGTTGGGTCATCACGGTGAAATGGGCGCGATGGGCGTGCCGCGCAAAGACCTACCGCATTGGGACGACATCCAGATACTTCCCGCGCAAATGGCCCGTAAACCGCAGCTCGATGATGTGCCCGTGGCAACGAATGTCACGATTGGCCCGCGTGCCGCCAAGCCATTGCAGCTGGATATACCGCTTTTTGTCTCCGACATGAGCTATGGGGCATTATCAGAAGAGGCCAAGACGGCCTTATCGCGTGGTGCGCAGATGGCGGGGACCGGTATTTGCTCGGGTGAGGGTGGCATGTTGCCCGAAGAGCAAGCAGAAAATCAGCGGTACTTTTACGAATTGGCATCTGCGCGGTTTGGCTGGGACCTTGATCTTGTGTCGCGCGTGCAAGCGTTCCACTTCAAAGGTGGCCAAGGCGCGAAAACCGGCACGGGTGGGCATTTGCCTGGCGACAAAGTACAGGGCAAAATCGCTAAAGTGCGGGGATTGGAACCGGGGCAATCCGCGATTTCTCCGTCAACCTTCCCTGATCTTGAAACACCAGCGGATTTCAAACACCTCGCCGATCAGGTTCGCGAGCGTTCGGGCGGTATTCCCATTGGGTTTAAATTGTCCGCCAATCACATCGAAGACGATATTGATTTCGCCCTTGAGGCGAGTGCTGACTATATCATCCTTGACGGTCGTGGCGGCGGCACAGGTGCGGCCCCATTGATCTTTCGCGACCATATTTCTATTCCAACCATTCCGGCGCTTGCCCGCGCTCGTGCCCATTTAGATGCCAAGACAGGTCGCGAAGTGACACTTGTCATAACAGGTGGTTTACGTGTGGCTGAAGACTTCGTGAAAGCTATGGCTCTTGGCGCAGATGCTGTTGCTTTGAGCAACTCGGCAATGCAAGCCGTCGGCTGTATCGCTGCGCGCATGTGCAACACGAACAACTGCCCGGTAGGCGTCGCGACCCAGAAGCCCGAGCTTCGCAAGCGCCTTGATGTGCAGGTGGGTGCAGAACGTCTGTCACGATATTTTGGGGCCAGTGTGGAACTTATGCAAGTACTGGCACGGGCGTGCGGCCACGCGGCCCTAAGCGATTTGAACGAACGTGACATTACAACGTGGAAACGAGAAATGGCCGACCTCAGCGGTGTGCGCTTCGCTGGACTAAAAGGATGAACCAGCATCCCACCTCATGGTGATCCTGTCGAACCATGAATGACGTGCATTGTGGCTTTATCCTTCGAAAAGCTCAGGATGAGGGCGGGGAGTGTGGCGCGGGATTTGGGCGTCAATTAGCGGTGTAAAAAGAAGAATTGACCCCGGATCAAGTCCGGGGAGGCCGGGAGGGAAGGTTGTCGTTCCCACGGGACATACCGCACAACTATGTGGCGTTCGCGACGCGCACGTTGCGTCCCTGACATTGCCATTGCGACAATCGTCGCTGGTTGGGCTGCCGTCTATCCTTGGGCAGAGTAATGGGCGATATCTGGTTGGGGCTGTAACCGTTTTGGGCGGCTACGGCCCTCCACCTTCCTCATGGTGAGCCTGTCGAACCATGAATGCGGTGCATAAACTTTCATTCTTCGAAAAGTTCAGGATGAAGGAGGGAGCGTTGACTTCGCGCCAAAACTATTTCCCTCCCCCTCGTGGGGAGGGATTAAGGGTGGAGGGATCAAGCCTATCGAATAATTTGCGGTTTATATTTGATCTTCTGGCGCTGGTTCTCGGGCAGGTGCCTGTTGAGCCGTTTGTTGATGGCGCCATAGATGGAAATCACCAAGAGCGTGAGCAGCACGAAATAGAACCCCAAAATCGGATAAGGTACAAACGGGTTGAACGTTTTGTCAGCAAAGTAGCTGGCATAATAAAGCGCGTCGCCGCGTTGTTGCCAAGCTGGGAACCCGGAGAAATACACCAAAGTTGTGGCATGGAACAAAAAGATCGCTTCGTTGGTATAAGCGGGCCAAGCGAGGCGCAGCATGGTGGGCCAAATAATGCGCTTAAAGCGTGGCCAACCCGTCATGCCGTAAGCATCCGCTGCTTCCACATCGCCTTTTGGAATTGATTTCAGCGCTCCATAAAAAATCTCGCCTGAATAGGCGGCAGTGTTGAGGAACAACACAATCGTTGCGCCCAACCAGGCCTTTGTTAGCCATCGGGTTTCAGGCGTGATTTCAATAAAGCCAAGATTGATGTCAATGCCCACCTTTGGCAACAACACAAATGTTTCATAGGCTAGGAAAAACTGAATGAACAAGGGTGAACCGCGAAACAAAAAGACAAACCACTCGGCTGGTTTGCGTATCCAATAATGTTTGGAGTTTTTGCCAACCGCGACCAAAGTCGCGAGGAGGAACCCGGTACAAAGAGCGATCAACCCGAAATAGATGTTCCAGATCATCCCTGAGCCAATAAGGGTAAAGTGTTCGCAAAGCGTGAAATCGGTTTTTGGCAACAAACGCTTGCCTATGCCGATTGAGCGCAGGCCGTAATCGGTGATGGTTTGAAAACAACTCATGCTGCGGCCTTTCTCTGCTCTTCGCCGCCCATGGTGGCTTGTCCACGACTTAGTCGTGCCATCAGTTTCACCAAAACAATTTCGCTTATTTTTGTGAGCGCAAGGTAGAACACCAAAAGCCCAAGGAAATAGAACAGCCGCCAATCACTGTGGGGGTAGGCATAAACTTGGGTTTTGAACCCACCCAGTTCGCGCGCCCAATAAACGATATCTTCAACCCCCAGCAGAAACAGCAATGGGGTCGCTTTGATCAATATCATCCAAAGATTGGAAAGACCGGGCAGCGCATAGACCCACATTTGGGGCACAAGAATGCGCCAAAATGTTTGTCGACGGCTCATCCCGTAAGCTTCCGCGGTCTCTAACTGGCCGCGCGGAACAGCGCGCATGCCACCATATAAAACATTTGCTGCAAACGCGCCAAACACAATGGCAAACGTGAGAACAGCAAGTGAAAATCCGTAAAGTTCATGCATCCACTCAGGGGAAGATGATTGGGGAAGTTTTGCGATTGAGCATACAACAAAGTCGTTGCCCTGGCGCACAGGCTCGGTCCAGTCCGAGCATAAGATTTTGTGGCGCGCATATTCGAACATTTGATCGAGCGCGATCACGAAAAATAGGAAAAAGGCAATATCTGGAATGCCACGCACAATGGCAGTGTAGGCTTTACCAAACCAGCGGATCGGCGCGATTGTTGAACGGGCAGCGGTGGCACCGCCAAACCCAAACAAAAGAGCGATTGGGGCGGTAATGGCCAATAAGATCAAAACTGTGCCGAACGACGAGTAGAATGCCATGTGCTTGCCCGTTGTTAAATAACAAGCGAGCCACTGGGTGCCTTCTAATAATCTTGGTTCGACGCAATAGGAAAACATGTTGATGTGCTTTGCAAAAAAGCGGCGGAACGCCAAAGTGACATTCCGCCGACAATTGTTTAGTTCAGATTAAAACACTAGGGCGTCGTCACCGAACCATTTTTTGATCATAGTGTTCAATGTGCCATCAGCTTTCATTGTGCCAATCGCTGCATCAAACTTGTCGCGCAATTCATTGTCTGACTCGCGAACACCCATGCCTACACCGCCGCCAAGTGGCACTGGCTCGCCAACAACAACCAATGCGCCGCCAGATTCAGCAACGATTGGTGCCATGTAGTCAAGATCAGCAAAAGCTGCATCAGCTTCACCATTTTTCACAGCTGCAACGGCTTCGTCAGCTGTCGCAAATTCAACCAATGTCGCGCCAGACGCAGCAACGTGACCAGATTGGATGGTCGATGTTTGTGCCGCAACAATTGCAGTTGTTGGGTCGATATCAGCTGATGCCGCCACATAAAGTGAAGGTGATGGAGGTGTGTAGTTTTGCGTGAAGTCGATAACTTCATCACGTTCTGCGGTGATCGACATACCAGCAATGATTGTGTCGTAGTTGCCAGTGGTCAAGTTCGGGATAATTGAATCCCACTCATTGGTCACCCAAACACATTCTAGTTCAGCACGTTTGCAAAGCTCATCGCCAAGCTCACGTTCAAAACCGTCAACTTCACCAGCTTCGTTGATGAAGTTATATGGAGGATATGCACCCTCTGTGCCCAAGCGAATTGTATCCGCCATTGCAAAGTTTGCGCTCAATGCCAATGCGGCAACTGAAATCAAGATTTTTTTCATTTTGGTCTCCCTGTTAATTATTTAAATTTGGTATTGGTTCCCTTGATGCCTAGTCTGGTGTTCCGGCACTTAGGAATTGTTGTAAACGTTTGGTTTTTGGATTGCCGAATAATTCTTTGGGCGGTCCCTGCTCTTCAATTTTGCCAAGATGCAAAAACACCACATTATCTGAAACATCAGCGGCCAGCCGCATGTCGTGGGTTACCAGCAACATGGTGCGACCCTCTTTGGCCAAATCTTTGATCACCCTCACCACCTCTTGCTCCAATTCAGGGTCAAGCGCGGATGTGGGTTCGTCAAACAACAAGGCTTCCGGCTCCATCGCCAAGGCCCGCGCAATCGCGGCGCGCTGCTGTTGGCCACCAGATAGTTGAGCGGGGTAAGCATCGCATTTGTCGCCAATGCCCACCTTGTCGAGCAACATGCGGGCGCGTTCTTCAACCACATCGGGTGCTTGTTTTAAAACAGTCAGCGGCGCTTCCATGACATTTTGTAAAATGGACATGTGCGACCAAAGATTGAACTGTTGGAACACCATGGAAAGGTTGGTGCGAATAGCAATGACTTGGTCTTTGTCTGCGGGATTGCGGTTGTGGCCTTCCCCGCGCCATTTGACCGGATGCCCATCAAATAAAATTTCACCCTGCTGGCTGTCTTCCAAAAGGTTCGCACACCGCAGTAAGGTTGATTTGCCGGAACCAGAAGACCCAATCAGACTGACGACATCGCCTTTGTTGGCGACCAAATCCACGCCTTTTAGCACTTCAAGCGCACCGTAACTCTTGTGCAGATTACGTATTTCAATGACAGGAGTTTGGTTATTCGACATATTTACTTTCTTTACTCATCGGCCAAAGAGTAGGCATATATTTGTGCCTTTGCAAAGACTTAACGCATCCCAGCAACGAAAAAATGCCAATAATGGGGGAATTTAGCCTAGCGAAAACGCAATTGGCATAGAACCGCCCGGTGCGCAACATCATTTGCGACACCAAAGCGGACATAGAAGCCCAAGTTGGGTAACCAGAATGCGTCATCTTCCTCCCGTTAAGTGCTTCGCTTTGTTGAGTGTGCAAAGTCACCATGACCTTATATCCTCCAATATAAGATCCAGCTATTCCCTGATAGCTGATGCAATGCCAAACGAATTCGACATTGCAAAAATTGATTATGAAGGCAGAGCAATCTCATGAATAGTCATAAAATTGCTCAAAAATGACCCATCATTTCGCATTTTGTTCAATCCATATGAACAAAATGTAACATTCAGTTTGGTTCGCTGTTAAGCGGCTTTTGGGGCCAACGCTTGGGCTTCAAAAGGTTTTCCCAAATAAAGGGCGCCAAATCGGTTGGCCAAGAACTCATCCAAATCGATCTGTTCTTGAGCCACAAAACCGTTCTGTGGCAAGCGCCCTTGTCGCATCAAATCCATCGCCGCTGTAACCCCAGCTGCTGTGGTGATTTGAATTGCACTCCAATTGCGACCTGCAACATCCATAGCCGTTGAAACATTGACGAAAGAGCGTTCTTCAAACTGCCCGTCAATCATGCCTGTTGCGGTGCAGAACACAGTGACTTGGTCTTGGCGCGTGCGCGGCAAGCCGTTTTCAAAAATCTCGCACATCAAATCTTGGCGCTTGTTGAGCTTTAGATCGTTGAGCAAAATGTTCAAAACGTCGCGGTGGCCCGGATAGCGGATCGAACGATAAGAGACATTTTGTGCGCGACCAGCAAGTGTATCGCACAACGTGCCTAAGCCACCTGACGTGTTGAACGCTTCATAGTCGACACCGTCTAGAGAGAAGTTCTCCAAGTTTTCGAGCGGTGCAACTTCTTTGAGTTTTCCATCAACCAGTGCTTCGCAAGGGTTGCAATACTCGTTGACCAACCCTTCGGTTGACCATGTGAGATTGTATTTAAGCGCATTTGTTGGGTAACGCGGAAGGGCGCCAACACGCATGGAAAGGTCCTCAATACTGTCGAACTGCTTGGCCAAATGATAGCCCGCAATGCCCACGAAGCCCGGTGCCAAGCCACATTGTGGCATGAAGGCTGATTTGGCGTCTTTGGCCAGTTCCATCACGAATTTTGTCGATTTAACGTCTTCGGTGAGGTCGAAATAGTGTGCGCCAGACTTTTTCGCGGCTGTCGCGATGGCTGGGGTTAGGAAATATGGCGCGGCGCTCAAAACGGCGTTTTTGCCATCCAGTGCTTGCAAAAGCTCTGCTTCGCTGGTGACGTCAACTTTACGTGTGGCGATGCCAAGCGCTGCAACTTCCGCCAGCATTTTTTCATCGGCATCTGCAATGGTGACATTAAATTCTGCAGCATTTTGCAAAATGACCGCAACCATACGGCCGATTTTACCGCCACCAACAACCAAAACTTCCCAATTCATAATTCGCCCTTAAACTTGAAATTTATGTTGGCGGAATAGTGCCTGAGGGCATTGTCGGAAAATAGCGACATAAAAGTAGAAAAATCGTCATTATGACGAAATATGAAGAGCAATGCCGATGAAATGACGAGTGATGAATCTAAAAGATGACTTAAGCAATTTCCATTGCTTACATTTTGGTCCATATAGGGTTCGTCAGATTGTCGGTATGCTGACAGATCGTTTTGGGGAAAAACATGCTTGAAAGACCATTGCGGGATGATTTGGACCGCGAGCTTGTGGCGCTGCTAAAGGCAAATGCCCGCGCCAAAACGTCAGAAATTGCGAAGAAATTAGGCATTGCCCGTACGACAGTGCATGAGCGCATTACCCGACTTGAACGTATTGGATATGTGACCGGTTATACGGTTCGCCTTGCCCAAGACCCCGGCAAGCAAATGGTGGAAGCCTTTGTGTTGATCGAAGTGCTGCAGCAACAAAATAAGCAAATCAATGAAAAGCTCGCGAGCTTCCCTGAGGTGAAACTGAGCTTGGCAATCAGTGGTGAATTTGATTTATTGGTGTCGGTTGAAGCGCCGCAGCTTGAAGATATTGACGCGGTGATCGACGAAATCGCGCTGATCCCCGGCGTACGCCGCACGCAGACCTCACTGGTTCTGGGGCGGAAACTGGATCGGCGCTGACTATTTCCCAAAATCCACAATATAGCCTTCGTCAAAGAAATACTCTTCCAAATTATTACCCGCACCACCTCGATCTACCACAACAAAATCGCTCACTTCGCCCAAAGTTGTCAGCACCCCGTGCCAGATATTTTGACCAATATTGATCCCTTGTCCGGGCTTGGTCAGAAACGCTTTTGGTCGCTGTGGCAAACCATCTTTATCTGGGGCGACAACAACCAAAAACGGGCGTTTTGACATCGGAATGAAAGCTTGCGACCCCAGTGGATGGCGCTCGACCATTTTAAGATGCAACGGCAAATCATAAGGCTTGCCGCGAAATATATTTACGAGAGGTCGGGCTTCTTCGCCGTCCAATTCCACCGTCGCTAGGTCGTTAAACCGCGTACACATGCCATTATTGATCTGAAAGTTCTCAGCATCGGCAAGGTCGATGACTTCACCAAATGGTTCAAATGCTTCTGCCGTTAAGGGCAATATGTCAATGCGATCCAAATCTTGGATATCCATATCTACCGTCCAATATGAAGTTTGGGATGACGATTGACGTCTTTATAGAGCAAATAGCGGAATTTGCCCGGCCCACCTGCATAGCAAGCTTGCGGACAAAAGGCGCGCAGCCACATGAAATCGCCCGCTTCAACCTCAACCCAATCACTATTAAGTTTATAAACGGCCTTGCCCTCAAGTACGTAAAGTCCATGTTCCATCACATGGGTTTCTTCAAACGGGATTACGCCGCCCGGCTCGAACGTGACGATGTTGACATGCATGTCGTGGCGTAAATCATCGGGTTGGACAAAGCGGGTCGTGGCCCAGGCCCCGTTCGTATCCGGCATTGGGTTTTCAGGCGTCAGTTTTTCGTTGGTCACAAATGCATCTGGCTGGTCGATACCGTCGACAGGTTCATATTGTTTGCGGATCCAATGAAATTTTACAGGATGATCTGTTTTATTGTGGGCTGACCAATCAGCCGAAGGGGGGATATAAGCATAGCCGCCCTCTGCCATGCGATGATGTTGGCCATCCAATTCAATGTCCAATTCCCCCTCAACCACAAACAGCACCGCTTGGGCTTTTGGGTCCGGCTCGGGCCGGTTTGATCCGCCACCGGGCGCAACTTCAACGATATATTGGGCAAATGTTTCAGCAAATCCCGACAATGGGCGGGCGATAATCCAAGCGCGTGTTTGGGTCCAGTGCGGCAAATAAGAGGTCACAATGTCACCCATCACGCCCTTGGGAATGACCGCATAGGCATCAGTGAAAATGGCACGCCCCGTCATCAGTTGGGTTTGAGGCGGCAACCCACCGGCTGGTGCATAATAGTTGCGATGTGGCATATTCACTCCTAATCCAACAATTCTTTAAGCCGCAAAAGCGCAATGCGCTCCACCTGCTTGCAGGCTGTCGTAAATTCAACGTCACGCTCATTGTGAATGCGCTGTTCAAACTGTGCAAGAATTCGATCTTTGCCTAATCCCTTCACCGCGATGATGAAGGGAAATCCGTGTTTTGTAACGTAAGCCGTATTTAATTCACTAAAGCGGGCACGCTCGTCGTCTGTTAGGGCGTCTAACCCGGCTGACGCTTGCTCTGCGGTTGATTCTTTTGTCAGCCGTTTTGCGGCGGCCAGTTTGCCAGCTAAATCAGGGTGCGCGTTTAACACGCCTAGCTGCTCGTCTTCGCTGGCTTTTCTGAACTCGGCTGCAAGCAAAGAATGCACGCCGATTGCGCTGTCATGGGCTGCGCCCATCTCGCGCTCATATGCCCGTTCTGCGATCCAGGGGGAATGTTCGAAAATGCCGCCAAATTGTTCAACAAATTTTGGTTTCGTCAGCGTTGAGGGGCGGTTTTGTTGTTTTTCGAACGGGTGCTGTTTTGCCCAATGTTCGGCGACCTCGATCCGCTTGGCGATCCAAACATCATCATGGCTTTGAACATATTCGATGAAACGTTTTAACGCCGCAATGCGCCCTGGGCGCCCCACCAGCCGGCAGTGCAAACCGATATTGAGCATTTTCGCCTGACCCGTTTCGCCCTCTGCGTAAAGCGTATCAAAACTGTCTTTTAGGTAACAATAAAATTGGTCACCTGAATTAAAGCCCTGAACGGCGGCAAAACGCATATCGTTTGTATCAAGCGTATAAGGAATGATCAGCTGTGGCTTGTCTGCGCCCTCATACCAATAGGGTAGATCATCTGCATAACTGTCCGACACATAGGCGAATTCGCCGATCTGCGCAGCAAGATCAACGGTGTTTGACGAACAACGGCCCGTGTACCAACCTTTTGGTGTCTCGCCTGTTACTTCATAATGCAACTGGATGGCGCGGCGCATATGCGCCTCTTCTTCATCACGGGTGAAATCTTTATATTCAATCCATTTCAGACCGTGGGAGGCGATTTCCCAACCTGCATCTTGCATGGCGGCGACTTGCTCAGGTGATCGCGCTAGGGCTGTCGCCACACCGTAAACGGTAAGTGGGACATCCAGCTCTGTGAACAGGCGATGGAGCCGCCAGAATCCGGCACGCGATCCATATTCATAGATGCTTTCCATGTTCCAATGGCGCTGGCTTGGCCATTGTTGTGCGCCAACTATTTCAGACAGAAACGCTTCAGATGCAGCATCGCCATGCAGCACGCAGTTTTCGCCGCCTTCTTCGTAATTCAGAACAAACTGCACCGCAATTTTGGCACTATTGGGCCAACTTGCCTTTGGCGGATTTGCGCCATACCCAACCATATCCCGGTCATATCGAATTGATTTTGTCACTTCTGTTCGTCCGTAATTTTCAGTTTCAGGAATTTTGAGTCAAACTGGAATGTGTTTGCTAAGATGAAGCGCGCATTTGATTTGGTCAATCGCGCAATAGATGGTTGAGCATATTACAAATCCTAATTTTTGACCATTTGTTAAAATTTCTTGACTTCAAGCCCAAATTTGAAGGAAAAAGAAAGAGCAAGGGGGAGTTCATGACCAACAAAGACGGCAGTGGTAAACTGACGACCCACGTTTTGGATACAGCACGTGGCTGCCCTGCATCTGGGCTTAAAATCGAACTATTTGACCTTGAAACGGGCGACACAGCGCCTTTGGTAACCGCAATGACCAATGAAGACGGTAGATGCGATGGACCAATGCGCGACGCAAGCAATTTGCGCAAAGGCCGCTATGAATTGCGGTTTTACGTCAACGACTATTTCACAGCGCACAATGTGACGCTGGAAAGCGGTCAATTTCTTGATGTAGTGCCAATTCAGTTTGTCGTTTCAGATGAAACCTCACATTATCATGTACCACTTTTGGTCTCGCCTTATGGCTTTTCCACCTATCGCGGGAGCTAGGACTTGACGACGCGCCAGCAGCTAAAATTTTTGCTCAATGACCAAATGCTTGAACTTGAAAATGTTCCAGCGACCCAAACGCTTCTCGATTATCTTCGTTTGGAGCGCACCTTAACTGGCACCAAAGAAGGGTGTGCGGAAGGCGACTGCGGCGCGTGTACCGTGCTTGTTGGCCGGATGGATAATGGTCGCGTGAAATATGAGAGCGTGAACTCATGTATTCGGTTCGTCGCTTCGCTAGACGGGTGTCACATCGTGACGATTGAACACCTAAAGGGCAAAGACGGCGAGTTGCACCCTATCCAACAAGCAATGGTTACTCATCATGGTTCCCAGTGTGGATTTTGCACGCCGGGATTTGTGATGTCGCTTTACGCCATGTGGATGAACGAGATTGAGCCGGATGTAGCGCTGGTGGAGCGATACTTGCAGGGCAATCTTTGTCGATGCACGGGCTATGCCCCCATCGTAAAAGCCGCGCTGGATATAACGGCAAATGGTAAGCTGGAAGATGATTTCTTAATTGCAGAGCGCGAAAGTATTTTGGCGCAGCTCAGCCAAATTCAAGACGATATGATCGTCGAGATTTCTGACGGAAATGAACAGTTTTTTGCCCCAGCAACGCGGGACCAATTCGCAACAATTTATGCAGCAAACCCTGAGGCAACGATTGTTGCAGGGTCGACCGATGTTGGGCTTTGGGTCACCAAGCAGATGCGCGATATTTCTCCAGTAATCTTTGCTTCGCGGTTGCGGGATTTCCGAAATATTGAAGTTAGCGACAATTCAATCAAAGTCGATGGCGGTGCAAGCTATTCAGACCTGCTGGAAACTATTGATGAGTATTTGCCCGAACTGTCTCAATTCTGGCGTCGTATTGGCGGCGAACAAGTGCGCAATATGGGCACCGTCGGCGGCAACATGGCCAATGGCTCGCCAATTGGCGATACGCCGCCTCCGCTAATTGCCCTAGGCGCGACACTGACGTTGCGCAAAGGCGATGAGCGCCGCACGATTGATTTAGAGAAATTCTTTGTCGACTATGGGAAACAAGATCGCGAAAAAGGCGAGTTTGTTGAAACCATTGAAATTCCGCTGCCTGCGGAAGACCAAATCTTTGCTGCCTATAAGATATCTAAGCGGCGCGATGAAGATATTTCAGCGGTTTGCGCAGCGATCAGCGCAACAATTGATGACGGGCGCATAAAAGACATTCGCATCGCATTTGGTGGCATGGCCGCAACGCCCAAACGAGCGAGCGCAGTGGAAAACGCCCTTATTGGCGCACCATGGTCAGAGCGATCTATTATGGATGCAAAGCAGTTGTTTGCTAACGACTATAAGCCTCTTTCAGACTGGCGCGCATCTGCGGATTATCGCCTTTCTGTGGCACAAAATCTGTTGGAACGGTTTTACCTCGAACATGCAGATGAGAACTCATTTAGTCTGGATGATCTGGCGCGTGCTGCGACATTGGAGGCGGTACTATGAGCGAGACCATTAAAGGCGGCGTCCACCAATCTGTTGCACATGAATCAGCACACAAACATGTTTCCGGTCAGGCTGAATATCTTGATGATATGGCCGAACCGGCAGGCACATTGCATGCCTATTTAGGCCTGTCCACATGTGCGCATGGTAACATCACATCAATTGATTTGGACGCTGTTCGCGCTGCGGATGGCGTTGTTGATGTTCTTACAGAACATGACATTCCCGACACAAATGATGTCAGCCCAACAGGGTTGGATGACGAGCCGGTATTTGCCAAGGGCATGGTGCATTTTTATGGCCAGCCGATTTTTGCTGTTATTGCGAAAACCCGTGAGCAGGCGCGTCGTGCCGCGCACAAAGCCGACATTAAATATGACGTCTTTGATGCGCATTTAGATGTGAAATCTGCAGAAGCGGCAGGGGGGGAAATGGTCACCAAGCCGCTCAAATTAAAACGTGGCGACCCTAAACCCGCGCTTGAAAAAGCACCTATGCGCATTCAGGGCGAAATGGAAATCGGTGGCCAAGATCACTTCTATCTTGAAGGTCATATCGCGATGGCTATTCCGGGTGAAGATGATGAGGTGACTATTTTTTCCTCAACCCAACACCCAACCGAAATTCAGCATATGGTCGGCCATGTGCTGGGCGTGCCGTCCAATGCCGTCACCGTAAATGTTCGTCGCATGGGCGGTGGATTTGGCGGTAAAGAAACCCAAGGCAGCCTTTTCGCGGCGGTGGCGGCGCTGGCGGCCAAAAAACACAACCGCGCTGTTAAAATCCGGCCTGACCGGGACGATGATATGATCGCAACCGGCAAGCGGCACGATTTTGTGGCGAGCTATGATGTCGGGTTTGACGAGCAGGGCAAAATTCTCGCGGTAGACGCAGACTTCGCCGCTCGTTGTGGGTTCTCTGCTGACCTGTCTGGCCCGGTAACGGACCGAGCGTTGTTCCACGTTGATAATTGCTATTACATTCCAGACGTTGAATTACGGTCCAAACCGCTAAAAACCAACACCGTGTCCAACACCGCATTTCGTGGTTTTGGTGGGCCGCAAGGGATGATTGGTGGCGAACGCATCATCGAAGAAATTGCCTACACGCTGGGTAAAGACCCGCTTGAAATTCGCCGTACCAATTTTTACGGGCAGGAGGGCGAGAACCTAACGCCTTATCATCAAGTGGTTGATGACAGCATTATCGAGCGGGTTGTTGATGAGCTGGAGGAAAGTTCAGACTATCAAGAACGCCGTAAAGCCGTTCTAGAGTTCAACAAATCCAACCGCATCCTAAAACGCGGTATTTCACTGACTCCGGTTAAGTTTGGCATCTCTTTCACGGCCACTTGGTACAACCAAGCTGGGGCGTTGGTGCATGTTTATAGTGACGGCTCGATCCAACTCAACCATGGCGGCACGGAGATGGGGCAAGGCCTTTACACCAAAGTGGCCCAAGTGGTCGCGGATGAGTTTCAGATCGATCTGTCGCGCATAAAAGTATCCGCGACGCGCACCGACAAAGTGCCCAATACCTCTGCCACTGCCGCCTCATCAGGCACTGACCTAAACGGGATGGCTGCCGCAAACGCAGCGCAGCAAATCAAACAGCGTTTGGTGGATTTCGCCGCTGAAAAATATGAAGTTTCCGCAGACGAAGTGAGTTTTAACAACAATCATGTTGTGGTTGGTGAAAACCGCATCGCTTTTGATGATTTTGTTAAAGACGCCTATATGAACCGGGTGCAACTCTCCGCTGCCGGGTTTTACAAAACACCAGAAATCCATTGGAACCGCGATGAAGGCAAGGGCAAACCGTTTTACTATTTTGCCTATGGCGCAGCAGTTTCAGAAGTGGTGATCGACACCCTAACCGGCGAGTATTTCGTTGAGCGCGTTGATATATTACACGACGTCGGACGTTCGATAAACGAGGCCATTGATAAAGGCCAAGTTGAAGGCGCTTTTGTGCAAGGCATGGGCTGGCTCACCACCGAAGAACTCTGGTGGTCAAAAGAGGGGCAGCTAAAAACCCACGCACCGTCGACATATAAAATTCCGCTGGCGTCTGACCGACCACGCCAATTCAACGTCAATTTGGTCAATTGGTCAGAAAATAAAGCCCGCACCATCCGCCGATCCAAGGCCGTCGGTGAACCGCCCTTTATGTTGGCAATAAGTGTGCTTGAAGCGCTATCGATGGCGGTCGCATCTGTCGCTGAATACAAGACGTGCCCAAGGCTTGACGCGCCAGCAACGCCGGAACGCGTTTTGATGGCTGTGCAGCGGCTCAAAGGGGCATAGTAAATGCGCCTGTCCATCGATCAAGCACAAACCTTCATGCAAGGTTACCCAACAATTGACGTTCAAATTGTGAACGTTAAAGGCTCTGCGCCCCGCGAGGTCGGCGCGTGGATGTTGGTGAACGAAACCGATATGATTGGGACCATTGGCGGTGGTCAGCTCGAATATATGATGATCGATGAAGCACGAAAAATGCTGCGGCATGACACGCCTGAAAAGACAGTGACCGTGCCACTTGGCCCTGAAATCGGGCAATGCTGTGGTGGACAGGTTGAACTGTCTCTATCAAAAATCGTAGACATAGACAGCGTGCTTGCACGGCTTGAAAGTGAACATGCGCGGGAACCTGAGGTGCTAATTTTTGGCGCAGGCCATGTGGGCAAAGCGCTGGCCAAAGCATTGACGCTTCTTCCCGTGAAACCAATCCTCATCGATCAGCGTGCGCACGAGCTTCCAATTTACGAAAATGTAGAAACGCGGCTTTCCCCATTGCCTGAAGCTGAAATCCGTTCAGCAAAGCCAGGAAGCGCGATTGTCGTTTTGACCCATGATCATGCGCTGGATTTTCTGATTTCAGGTGAAGCATTGGCGCGTGGGGACTTTGCCTATGTGGGCATGATTGGCTCCAAGACAAAACGCGCAGTATTTTCAAGTTGGCTGGGTGAGGCTTATGATGCCAAAATATCGGCAAATGAATTGGTCTGTCCGATTGGCGGGGAAGTTTCAACCGACAAACGGCCAGAAATTATTGCCGCACTCGTTGTGGCTCAAATTATCACAGCGCTATATCCAATTGAGCAATCGGGCGCACTAGAAGAATTAAAGGGAGCGCAACATGCCGAATAGCGCGATAATGTTCGAATGGCTCAGCTTTGGGGTCAGATGGTTGCATGTCATCACCGGTATCGCGTGGATCGGCTCCAGCTTTTATTTCATCGCGCTTGATTTGGGATTGCGCAAGCATGATCAATTGCCCAAGGGCGTGCAAGGCGAAGAATGGCAGGTGCATGGCGGCGGGTTCTATCATATTCAAAAATATATGGTTGCGCCGTCCAACATGCCCGAACATTTGATTTGGTTTAAATGGGAAGCCTACACCACTTGGCTATCCGGTTTTGCCATGTTGGCCATCGTTTATTATGTCGGTGCGGACCTTTATTTGATTGACCGTAATGTTTTGGACGTTTCTGCACCAGTCGGTATTACGATTTCTGTTGCATCAATTGGCCTTGGCTGGTTGATTTACGATCAACTCTGTAAATCAAAACTGGGCAAATCTGACATCGGTTTGATGTTATTTTTGTTCGTCGTTTTGGTCGCCATGGCGTGGGGATATACTCAGCTATTTACCGGCCGCGCGGCATTGCTCCACTTGGGCGCGTTTACGGCGACCATCATGTCGGCAAATGTGTTTTTCATCATTATACCGAACCAAAAAATCATCGTTGCGGACCTAAAAGCCGGAAAATCACCAGACCCGGCGTTGGGCATGCAATCCAAACAACGCTCGGTACATAACAATTATCTAACACTGCCAGTGTTGTTCTTGATGCTATCGACCCATTACCCGCTGGCGTTTGCCACCGAATATAACTGGGTGATCGCGGCACTGATCTTCTTGATCGGCGTATTGATCCGGCATCACTTCAACACCAAACAACTTAAAGGCGAAAATCTCCTTTGGCCTTGGCTCCTGTCTGCAGTGCTTTTCATCTTCATTATGTGGCTGTCCACAAACCCAAAAGTTGGCGGCATGGCTGAAGGTGATGTGGCACGTGCTCAAGCAGAAATCTACCTCGCGTCCCCCCATTTTGAAGATGCACGGGACACAGTGATGGGGCGTTGTTCCATGTGCCATACCTCAGAACCGGTTTGGGAAGGCGTCGCGCAAGCACCGAAAAATGTTCTGTTAGATAGCGACGTTGCAATCGCATCTTACGCCCATGAAATTTACATTCAGGCTGGGCGTTCCCACGCCATGCCACCGGGCAATGTAACCGATATTAGCCAAGAAGAACGCCAGTTGCTTGTCACATGGTTTGAAAGCGCAAATAAGGGCACCTAGAATGAGAGCAAAGATTTTGCGCGGACGCGTCTTGAGTTTCAATGACGCCCCAAAAGCACGCGATGACAAAGATTGTTACACCTATATTGAAGATGGTGCGTTGCTGATTGAGAACGGCAAAATCACCGCCCGTGGCGAATTTTCAGGCATCAAGAAAACGGCGCCAACAGACATAGATGTTATCGATCATAGACCGCATATTTTGATGGCGGGCTTTATCGACACCCACATTCATTTCCCTCAAATGCAGGTGTTGGCGTCCTATGCGGGTTCGCTTTTGGAATGGCTCAACACCTACACTTTCGTCGAGGAACAGCGGTTCGATGATCTCGCTCATGCCCGGAAAATTGGCAGCTCATTCTATGATGAACTGATCCGGCATGGCACAACAAGCGCGGTGACTTATTGTTCGGTTCATCCTCAGTCGGTCGATGCGTTTTTTGAAGAAGCGGCAAAGCGCAACATGCTGATGATTGGCGGCAAAGTGATGATGGATCGCGAGGCGCCTGCTTCGCTCACCGATACGCCACAATCAAGCTATGATGACACCAATGCGCTAATCGAAAAATGGCACGGCAAAGGCCGCGGACATTATGCGATTACACCTCGGTTTGCGATTACCTCAACGCCTGAGCAAATGGAAATGGCGCAAGCATTGGCAGGCGAGCATCCTGACCTGCATATCCAAACTCATTTGAGTGAAAACAAAGCCGAGATTGAATTCGCCAATTCGCTTTATCCAGATGCGGGTGATTATTTCGGCATTTATCAGCATTATGGTTTAGCTGGCGAAAAGTCTTTATTTGGCCATTGCGTACATCTCGAAGACCGAGAACGTGACGCGATGATAGAAACCAATTCTGTGGCCGTATTCTGCCCGACCTCAAACCTGTTCATTGGCTCAGGGCTTTTTGACTGGGCGCGGGTGGCTGGCCCTGAAGGAAAAGGGCGTATAGCGCTTGCAACAGACGTTGGCGGCGGCACCAATTATTCTATGTTCAGAACGCTTGATGAGGCTTACAAAATTCTCAACTTGCAAGGTCAGCGCATGAACCCGTTGACGTCGTTCTATCAAATCACATTGGGCAATGCGCGTGCCGTTTCACTGCAAGATCAAATTGGCTCGCTGGATGTGGGTACAGATGCGGATGTTGTGGTGCTGAATGCCAATGCGACACCGGCCATGCAGGTGCGTATGGAAACGGTCACCACTCTGGAAGAGGAATTATTCCTCATGCAAACAGTGGGCGATGATCGAGCAATTGTTGAGACCTATGTTGCTGGTGAGGCGTTGAAGTCAGGGCTTTGATCTCGGCTTCTGCCTTACCCTAAGTCGTTACCCTCGTGCTTGACACGAGGGTCCATGACGGGGATCTAGTCAGTGCATGGCAAAGATGGGAACAATCCTTTTCCATTGGCCACCCCACCCTCGATCCGTCCCCATCACGGGGAGGGAAGATGGTGTGCGCCCAATAAATGTGTTGCACTGACTTTCCATCCTTCGACAGGCTCAGGATGAGGTTAGAGGCTGCATCAAACATCAAACATCAAACATCAATCAACAAAGTCAAACGCATCCACATCAAAAAGCCCACGATCTGTCATTTTGAGATGCGGTATGACCGGCAGGGCGAGGAAGGCGACTTGCAAAAACGGCTCTGGCAACACACAGCCAAGATCGTGCGCAGCGGCGCGAAGTTTTTCCAATTCATGGGCGACATCTTCAAATGCCAATTCGCTCATCAAGCCGGCAATTGGTAGCGCCAATTCAGCGATCACTTTGCCTTCATTAGCAACAACAAAACCGCCGCGCATTTCAATAATCCGATTGGTGGCAACCGCCATGTCTTCATGGGTTGCGCCAATGACAGTTATATTATGACTGTCATGGCCAACCGAGGAGCCAATAGCGCCCTGTTGAAGTCCAAACCCTTTTACAAACCCATGCCCGATATTGCCGTTTTTGCCGTGTCGTTCAACAACGGAAACTTGCACTGCATCCTGTTTGACATCGGGGCAAAGAATGCCGTTTTCAACGGGCAGAACCCCTTCTTCGCGAAAGGTGAGGATCAGGCCGGGCTTTACGCCCATCATCGGCGTGAGATTGCGGCCCGGCTTAACCGGCACCTTAAAACTATCCGCAGTTTGACGTTGGGCTTTCATGGAATGCAAACCGACCGTCTCAACATGGCCGCGTTGTGCAAACCGTTCCGCTGTCACCAACGCGCCGGACATGATCACGTCCGAAACGGCGCATTCTTCCAAATTATCCAGTAACGCAAAATCTGCTTTCCAGCCCGGTGCAACCATACCTCGGTCTTTAAGGCCGAATATGCGTGCTGCAGATGTGCTGGCCGCGCGGTAAACATGATGGGTTGGACAACCCTTGGCGATGAGGCGTCGGACAAGACTGTCCAAATGACCTTCTTCGTGAATATCGAGTGGATTGCGGTCATCCGTGCAAAGCGCCATGAAGCTTGATGTATTTTGATCCAATACTTCGGCCAACGCGTTGAGGTCTTTTGAAACGGAGCCCTCCCGGATCAGGATTGCCATGCCCTTTTTAAGTTTCTCGCGCGCTTCTGCAGCGCTGGTGGCTTCATGGTCCGTGCGGATTGCAGCGGCCAAATAACCATTAAGGTCATCCCCCGACAAAAGCGGCGCATGTCCGTCGATGTGGCCATCTTGGAATGCGTGCAGTTTGTCGATCACTTCAGGTGCGGCAGCGAGAACGCCGGGGAAATTCATAAATTCGGCCAACCCAATCACGCTTGGATGGTCGCGGTAAGGAAGTAAATCTTTGATCAGCAATTCAGCGCCAGACGTTTCAAACGCTGTTGCTGGCACACATGAAGAAAGATTGATTTTGATGTCCATCACACTTCGTTCGGAACTGGCGAGGAAATATTCAATGCCCTCTTTGCCCAGAACGTTTGCGATTTCATGGGGATCACAAATCGCCGTGGTCACCCCATAGGGCAGCACGCAACGGTCAAACTCTAGCGGTGTGACGAGCGAGCTTTCAATATGCAAGTGGGTGTCGATAAAACCGGGAACGCAAAACCGCCCCGCCCCGTCGATCTCTTTTTCGCCCTCATAGGTCGAGTGGGTGCCAACAATCCTGTCGGCGACAATGGCAATATCTGATGTGGCGATTTCTCCCGTCATGACGTCCAAAAGACGAACATTTTTGATGACGAGGTCAGCGGCGATTTTGTTCGCGCCGGCCTTGATCATGCGGGAAAGGGTGGCTTTATCAATCAATGAATTGGTCATGCGCAAATATAAACTGAATGGGGAAAAAGTTCTAGACTCTAGACTGATACATTTTACCGACTGATCAAAGTAATTTGGTCAAAAGAAAAGGCGGCCCGAAGACCGCCTTTTCTTCAAAAATTTGGATTTGCCTATTGTGGCAGTTGATCGTCTACGCCTTGAACGTAGAAGTTCAAACCAAGCAAAACGCCGTCCTCAGCAATTTCGCCATCTGTCAGCCAAACGGAACCGTCTTGCTTCATAACAGGACCAGTGAAGGGGTGAAGTTCGCCAGAAGCAACCGCAGCTTCAGTTGCTTCAGCCATAGCTTTCACATCATCTGGCATATTGGTGTAGTCAGCCATTTGCAAAATGCCATCTGCCAAACCATCCCAAGTAGACTGGGTTGACCATGTGTCGTCCATCAATGCCTGGGTGCGTTTAATGTAGTAAGCGCCCCAAGTATCAATGATGGCGGTAAGTTGTGTGTTTGGACCCGCAGAAATCATGTCAGATGCTTGACCGAACGCTTTGATGCCACGCTCTTCAGCAACTTGCATTGGACCGGTTGAGTCGGTGTGCTGGGTTAAGATATCAACGCCTTGGTCGATTAGCGCTTTTGCGGCATCCGCTTCTTTACCCGCATCAAACCATGAGTTCACCCAAACAACTTTAAGTTTAAAGTCTGGATTTACGCTTTGAGCTCCCAACGTGAAGGCATTGATGCCTTGCACAACTTCAGGAATTGGGAAGGAAGCGATATAGCCAGCAACACCCTTTTTAGATGTTTTAGCCGCGATTTGGCCCTGAATATAACGTCCTTGATAAAAACGCGAATTGTAGCTGGTTACGTTTGGCGCGGTTTTATAGCCAGTTGCATGCTCAAATTTGATATCTGGAAACTTGGCTGCAACTTCCAAAGTTTGATCCATAAAGCCAAAGCTTGTTGTGAAGATCATCTTACAGCCAGAACGTGCGAAACGCTCGATAACGGCTGTTGCTTGTGGGCCTTCAGCGACGTTTTCAATAAACGGGGTTTCAATCTTATCGCCAAAATGGGCTTGTAATTCTTGTCGGCCAATATCGTGTGCTTGTGTCCAGCCACCGTCTGTTTTTGAGCCAACATAAACAAAGCAAACTTTGGTTGTGTCAGCAAAAGCGGTGGACGCCATGCCTAAGGTCATTGCCGCAACGCCAGCAAGCCCGATTATTAGTTTTTTCATGACTGTTCTCTCCTGTTAATTTTTTTCTTTAGCCAATATATGATTCTATCGGTCTGGTACAAATGGTCGTCCCAACATCGCTGGGGTGTTAATCAACGTCAGGCGCGTGTTTTGCGAAATTAAGACGAGCACGACAATGGTGGCGATGTAAGGCAAAGCCGTTAGAAGTTGCGGCGGTACTGCAACGCCAAGTGCTTGAGCGTGAAGTTGGCCAATAGACACAGCACCAAACAAATAAGCACCGGCCAAAACACGCGCTGGGCGCCAAGAGGCAAACACCACCAAGGCAAGCGCGATCCAGCCACGTCCGGCACTCATATTTTCAACCCATTGCGGCGTGTAAACAAGGGACAGATGCCCGCCGGCAAGTCCGGCACAAGCGCCACCAAACATCACCGCCAAATAACGATAACGCAAAACGGGGATGCCCAACGCATGGGCGGAAATGTGATTGTCACCAATTGAACGTAGCGTTAGTCCTGCACGGCTGTTGAACAAAAACCAACTCACCCCGATAACCAATGCGATCGACATGTAAAAAATCGGGTCTTGGCCGAACAACAGTGGCCCCACGATGGGAAGGTCTGTCAAAACCGGAATGGAAATATTGGTCAATTTCACACCAGCTTGCCCAACAAACGGTTCGCCCAAAAGTCCAGAAAGCCCAAGGCCTAAAATCGTAAGCGCCAATCCGGTCGCAACTTGATTGGCAGCAAGCGACAAGGTTAAAAAGGCGAAGGCAAGCGAAGTGATCGCACCAAAAATAATGGCGACCAAAACGCCCAACCATGGATTGCCGGTTAGATTTGCTGCAGCAAATCCTCCAACCGCACCCATAATCATCATGCCTTCAACGCCTAAGTTTAAAATGCCAGACCGTTCAACAACCAATTCGCCAATAGCCGCGATCAACAAGGGCGTGGCCGCCGTCGCGATGGTTAGAATGATAGCTTCTGTGATCCCCATCATGCAGCTCCCTTTGTCGGTGCCAGCTTCGCGCCAATAAGGCGAATGCGATAAAGGATGAGTGTGTCACACGCGAGGACAAAGAACAGAATTAGCCCCTGGAAAACACGAGCAACTTTGTCCGATACACCAAGTGAAATTTGCGCGGCCTCACCACCTAGAAACGTAAGGGCGAGGACCAGCCCGGCGATAATTGCCCCAACCGGATTCAGTCGCCCAAGAAAAGCGACAATGATAGCGGTAAAGCCGTAGCCCGGCGAAATAGTGGGTCGCAATTGACCCGTTGCGCCAGCAACTTCCACAATGCCAGCAAGCCCAGCAGTTGCGCCTGCAACGAGAAAAGCGAAAAACACCATTTTGTTGGCGTCAAATCCGGCGAAGCGGGCAGCGCGTGGACTTGCGCCAATAACTTTGACTTGAAAGCCCTTCATGGTTTTCGCCATTACCACCCAAATGATAAGCGCCACAACAATCGCAATGACAAACCCAAAGTTCGCGCGACCATCCGCTGGGATCATTTCGGGAATACGAGCAAACGCATCAAATCTGCGGGTTTCGGGAAAGTTCAGGCCTTCCGGATTACGCCACGGTCCGCGCACCATCCAATCAAGGAACAACTGCGCGATATAGACCAGCATCAAGCTGGTCAGAATTTCGTTGGTCTTGAATTTGGTTTTTAGCAAAGCAGGAATAGCCGCATAAGCCATGCCGCCCATTGCGCCCATGATAATCATTAAAGGCAATACAAATGGGCCAGTGAACTGCGGCAACATAACTGGCAAAGTCGACCCAGCCATACCCCCAATGATCATTTGCCCTTCAGCGCCAATGTTCCAATTGTTGGACTGGTAGCAAATGCAAAGTCCGGCCCCCATCAAAATCAGCGGGGCGGCCTTGATCAATAATTCATGCACGCTCCACATTTCACTTACAGGTTCGATGAAATAGGCGTACAGCGCTTGCAAAGGCGGCTTGCCCAAAATCGAAAACATAATCGCACCCGCAACCAAAGCCAGCGCGAGCCCGATAAGCGGCGACAGATAAGTCATTAAGCGCGATGGCGCGCTTCGCTTTGTAAGTTCCAGCCTCAACTTAGTTCCTTCCCCCAATGAAAAGCCGCTAACCCTATTTTTAGGCCTGTTCCAGCTCTCCACCCGTCATTTGCAACCCAATTTTGTGCCGGTCTGTCATGCGCGCCGGCACGAACGGCGACAATTTGCCTTCGCTTAGTGTGGCGATCGCATCCGACACTTCAAATAATTCATCCAGATCTTGCGAAATGACCAAAACAGCGGCGCCCTTTGCCGCTAAATCCACCAAGGTTTGGCGAATATGGGCGGCCGATCCCGCATCAACACCCCATGTGGGTTGATTAACGACAATGATCTCAGCAATCCCCATCACTTCACGCCCAAGCACAAATTTTTGTAAATTCCCGCCTGATAATGACTGCGCTGCGGGGTCAGCAGACCCTTTGCGCACATCAAAATGCTCAACAATTTGGTCTTTGATTTTGTGTGCCGCGCGACGGGAAACAAATGGTCCTGTGTTCAAATCTTTTTGCAGACCATGGCGGGTCAGAATGACATTTTCGCTCAACGAAAATTCGGGGACAGCCGCATGGCCGAGCCGTTCCTCTGAAATATACATCGCGCCCATCTTGCGGCGTTGTTGAATACCCAAATGGCCAACTTCATCGCCTTTGATCAACACATTTTCCGGCAAACTCAACCGTTCGCCCGAAATGGCGTCAAAAAGCTCGTTCTGACCATTGCCTGCAATACCCGCAATGCCGGAGATTTCACCCGCATGCAGCATCAGGTTAATGTCTTTAAGATTGGTCTCAAATCCTGTGACGCCTTCAAGATCAAGCTTTTTGACCTGCAGCATTACGTCACCATGGGCAACAGCAATATTGCGCGGCGAAATCTCGTGAATGTCAGAGCCAACCATCATTTTTGCAAGGCTGATCGGGGTTTCATCGGCTGGAACACATTCGCCAACAACTTTGCCGTGACGCAAAATGGTCGCGTTTTGGCAAAGCGCCTGCACTTCTGCCAATTTGTGCGAGATGTAAAGGATCGCTTTGCCTTCATCCGATAGACGGCGCAGCACTTTAAACAGGTCTTCTGCTTCTTGCGGGGTGAGCACAGAAGTTGGCTCGTCCATAATGATGAGTTTAGGTTTTTGCAAAAGGCAGCGCACAATCTCTACCCGCTGGCGTTCACCAACCGAAAGGTCGTGGATGCGCGCATCCGCCTTAAGCGGCAAGCCGTACGATGTTGAGATTTCTTCAAGCTCTTTGCTCACCTGGCGCAAAGATTTTCCCGGCGGCAGCGCAAGGGCGACATTTTCCGCCACTGTAAGTGCATCGAACAGCGAAAAATGTTGGAACACCATGCCAATGCCCAAATCCCGCGCGGCGGCTGGGTTGGGAATGTGTACACCATTGCCTTGCCAGACAACACGACCTTCGTCGGGCTGCAAACTGCCATAAAGCATCTTAACCAGCGTGGATTTCCCCGCGCCATTTTCCCCCAAAAGGGCATGAATTTCCCCGGCTTGGATTTCCAGCGAAATTTGGTCATTTGCTTTAAATGATCCGTAGTATTTTGAAATGCCTTCTAAATTTAGAAGGACGTCCCCCTCAGTCAATGCAGTACTCCACATTCCTCCCGAATATGAGGTAAAGTATGTCGGCAATGATTTAAAGTAGCAAGGGGAGTTTAGCGTTCCTGTGGAATTTTTTTATCAAAAAGTCAAAAATTGTTACTTTCCAACCATGTCTCATACCGCAAAAGCACTTGCTTGGGGCAGCAATTGGTTGGTTTTTTCATGGAAAATGGCGATGAGTGTCGGGCCTATTGGTTTTCGATAGACCCTATCGGCATAAGTTGAGCATTTCATTGGAGATGCCCAAAATGCTGCCTGAACGAAGACGCGCCGATTGCAATTGCTCGTGGCTTGATTGCATGGAGTTGCCCAAAGCCGTGAGTTCACGACCAACAGATTGCGCAGCTTGTTGATTTTCCGCAATAGGGCCACTCATCGTCTCGATATCTTTGACCAGTTGGCTGACAGAACGCACCAATTCATTTAGCTGATCGCTGGTGTTTTTCGTAGCGTCGGCGTCATCAACCACACCTTTTGCCAATTCATCGCTTTCGCTGCTGCGCGTTTGCACATTTGCCAATATTTCGGCGAGCGTTTCAAGGTTCTCAGAGTTCTGCGCAGCAAAGCCTTGAATTTCGTCGGCCAATCTTTTTACCGCCGTCGCGATGATCGCAAAACCTTTGCCTTTTTCACCTGCACGCGCAGCTTCAACGCTGGCATTAAGAGAAAGCAATTGAGTTTCTCGAGCTATTTGCGAAATTGAAACAGAGGTAACCTGAACTTTTTTCACGGTTTCATCAATTGAGCCCAACGTATCTTTGAACCCGATTGCATTGTTGCTGAGGTGACCCAATTTAACGGCACTAGCCTCAACACATGTTGCGATTTTTTCGGCACTATTGCTCAAAATCGTGCGGGTTTGGTCTGCTGTTTGTTGGGTTTCTGCCATACAAGAAGAAAGCTTATTGTTGCTTTGATCCATATTGCGCGTTGCGCCGATCGCCGCGCGTAATAACTTTGCCTGCGCTTTGCCGATATCATCCAAGTCGCCCAAAATGGTTTTCACATCAAGGGCTTCGGCGTTCAGTTTTGAAGCGCTTTGGCTAAATGCGTCAGGCTCGTTGTGATCATGGGAAAGGCGATTTTGCATAGTGGTTTCTCCAACCGTTGCCGGAGAATGTCCCAATATAGGTAATAATTCGTTTACGAATTAGAGATGGGGTCAGCAAACCCCATCCCAAGAATTTATTGAGCTATGAAAAGATCATCAGTGGCGTTTCCAGCAGTGACTTGATGCGCTGAATAAATATTGCAGCGTCCCACCCATCAACAACCCGATGATCAAAACTCGACGACAGGTTCATTTTTTGACGGGGCACAAATTTTTCGCCATCCCAATGCGGTTTGGTTTCCATTTTATTGACCCCGATAATCGCCACTTCCGGATGATTGATCACTGGTGTGGTGACAACACCACCCATTTTGCCCAGCGAAGTAATGGTGATTGTTGAACCAATCAGTTCTTCGCGTTTGGCTGTATTTTCGCGGGCGGCTTGAGCAAGGCGCGCCACTTCGCCCGCACTTGCCCAAAGCCCAAGTGATTGCACATTTTTAACGACGGGCACCATCAGGCCGTTGTCCGTCTGTGCCGCAATGCCAATATTGACGTCTTTATGTTGATGGATAATCCCATTTTCATCATCATAATGCGCGTTAAGTCCGGGCTGATCCGCAATGGCCAAAACCATCGCTCGCATCAAAAACGGCAACAGGCTGAGCTTTTGTTGATGCGCCTCGCGTGAACCATTGAGATTTTTGCGCAAGGCTTCTAGTTCGGTCACATCGATCTCTTCCACATAGGTGATATGGGGAATACGGGATTTGGCGATGCTCATTTGCTCGGCGATTTTTCGCCTTAAGCCAATGACCTTTATCTCGCGGGTCTCAGCACCTGCTGGTTTGTTATAAGGCGAAGTTGTGATGGCGTTGGTTGATTGTAAACTCACCAAATGCCGGTCGAGATCTTCGTGGGTGACGATCCCATCTGGACCTGTGCCCTTAAACGTTGAAAGATCAATATTAAGAAACACGCCGCGTTTGCGCACCGCAGGCGAAGCCAAAAACTTGCCTTGCGGGGCCGGAGCTAATGTTTGGCGTGATGGCGAAATATCGCTTTTCTCAGAAGGTGTTGCAACTTCTTGAGAAGCTGCAACAGGTGCTGAGGAGGTATCTTCAACTTCTTCAGTAGCGTCATCATTATCATCGCCGATAATGGTGATTTTGATGAGATCGGAGCCAACAATTACCGTGTCGCCGATTTCTGCCCCAAGCCATGAAATTGTGCCTTGCACCGGAGAGGGGATTTCAACAGTGGCTTTGTCGGTCATCACCGCGCCAATCACATCGTCTTCAGCAACCACATCGCCGACATTCACGCTCCATTCAACCAGTTCCGCTTCAGCTACACCTTCGCCCACATCGGGCAGTTTAATGACATGCGTCCCCATTATTTTGCCTCCAATGTTGCTTTAAGCGCTTTGCCCACACGTTTAGGTCCCGGGAAATAGTCCCATTCTTGAGCGTGGGGATAGGGCGTATCCCAGCCTGCAACCCGTTTGACGGGGGCCTCAAGTGAATAAAAACAATGTTGTTGCACCAAAGCGCACAGTTCTGCACCAAAGCCAGACGTAAGGGTTGCTTCGTGAACGACAACGCAGCGTCCGGTCTTTTCGACCGATTTCGTTATGGTGTCCAAATCAAGCGGCAACAAGCTGCGCAAATCAATGATTTCCGCATCAATGCCTTGTTCTTTCGCTGCTGCTTCGGCAACAAAAACCATGGTGCCATAGGCCAGAATTGTGACCTCAGTACCTGCTCTCACTATATTCGCCTTACCAATAGGCAGGCGGTAATGGCCTTCTGGAACCTCCCCCATTGGATGCTTCGCCCATGGGGTCACCGCTTCTTCGTGATGCCCATCAAACGGCCCGTTATAGAGCCTCTTAGGCTCCAAAAAAATCACTGGGTCATCGTCTTCAATCGCCGCAATCAGCAATCCTTTTGCATCATATGGATTAGACGGAATAACCGTTTTTAGTCCGCTCACATGGGTGAAAATGGCTTCAGGGCTTTGCGAGTGGGTCTGTCCACCAAAAATGCCACCGCCTGTTGGCATCCGAACAACCATCGGGCACGTAAACTCGCCGTTGGACCGATGCCGCATCCTTGCGGCTTCGGAAACAAGCTGATCATAGGCGGGGAGTACATAGTCGGCGAACTGAATTTCAATGCAGGGGCGTTTTCCGTAGGTCGCCATGCCAATGCCAGCACCGACAATGGCGCTTTCATTGATCGGCGCATCAAAACACCGTTCCTTACCATATTTTTGCTGAAGACCATGGGTGCAACGGAATACGCCGCCGAAATAGCCAACATCCTCGCCAAAGACGACCACGTCTTCGTCTTGGCCCATTTTCACGTCCATCGCATCGCGGATGGCCTCAATCATTGTCATACGTGCCATGATTTAGCCCTGCCTCTCAAATTCAATGCGCTGACGCACCAAATGCTCGGGCATTTCTTTATAAACGCCTTCAAACATTTTCTCTGCACCTGGGCCATGTCCCTTATTCAGGGTGCCATATTTTTCTGCTTCTTTTTGGGTCGCGATTATTTCGCTCTCGATCTGAGCTTGGGCTTGAACGTGGCGCTCCTCGGTCCAATCGGAACTTGCGATTAGATGCCTTTTTAACCGCTCAATCGGGTCACCCAAAGGCCATGCATCGGACTCCATTTGTGGTCGATAGGCGCTGGGATCATCCGATGTGGAGTGGGCTGCAACCCGATATGTCACCCACTCAATCAGCGTGGGACCAAGGTTTTTACGAGCCCGTTCGGTGGCCCATTTTGAAGCAGCCAATACGGCCAAATAGTCATTGCCGTCGACCCGGATCGAAGGGAACCCATAGCCAAGGGCACGGGCGGCAAATGTGGTGTTTTGACTGCCAGCAATCGCGTTTGAAGAAGAAATCGCCCATTGGTTATTGACGATGTTCATCACAACCGGGGGTCTATAAACTGATGCAAAAAGCATACCGGAGTGAAAGTCTGTTTCCGCGGTTGACCCATCGCCGATCCATGCGGAGGCGATTTTGTCATCGCCGGAAATCGCAGATGCCATTGCCCAGCCAACAGCTTGAATATATTGGGTACCTAAATTGCCTGAAATGGTGAAAAACCCATGTTCTTTATATGAATAAAGAGCAGGCAATTGATGGCCATCAAGCGGGTCTTTTTCGTTCGAATAGATTTGGCACATCATATCGAACAAGGATGCTTCAGCCGCAATCAGCAATCCCTGTTGGCGGTAGGTGGGAAAGTTCATATCGCCGGGCTTCAACATGCGCTGGAAGCCGGTGGCGATGGCTTCTTCACCCGTGCATTGAACGTAAAACGATGTTTTGCCCTGCCGCTGCGCGGTTTGCATTCGTTGATCAAAAGTGCGCGTGACCATCATGTCTTTAAGGCCGCGCATCATTGTTTCATTGTTGAGGTCGTCCCCCAAATAGTCAGCCCATGGGCCAACTGCTTCCCCATTTCGGTCCAACACCCGCACAATGGAATAGGCCATGTCGCGCATGTCCTCTGCCTTCGTATCGATGTCAGGGCAGCGGGTGGCACCGGCCTGCGGGATATTGATGTGGGAGAAATCTGGCTTGTCGCCCGGACGCCCCGGAGGTTCCGGGATGTGAATGCTGAGCGGGCCTTTTGACCCTTTGTTGTCCTGTTCCGCCATAATTCCTCCAAGCCCGCCGCTTTGGATCACGCATTGTGACCAAAATCTGCGCCAATTTAGGGGAGTTGAATGTCAGTAATCCGACGTCATTTATCCTTAGCTCCCCCACACAAGCATTATTGCGCAATGTGAACGCGCTTTTTCACTAAAGTTCAGCATACAAATGCAAGTTTTTGGCTATTATGGCCAAAAATGATAGGTCAAACAGGAATAAACTAATGCTAGATGCTATTGATAGAAAGATAATCTCTATATTGCAGCAAGAGGGGCGGATTCGCACGATTGATTTGGCTGAAAAGGTTGGACTGTCGCCCACGCCCTGTGCCCGGCGCATTGTCAAGCTTGAGGAAGATGGCGTTATTACGGGCTATACCGCAACGGTAAACCAGGATCGTTTGGGATTGCCCATTTCCATTTTCGTTTCAGTGGAGTTGGAAAATCAGGGCGCGGAAGCACTAGCGCGGTTTGAAAGCGAGGTAATCACTTTTGAAGAAATCATGGAGTGTTTCATCATGACCGGCTCGCAAGATTTTCTGATGCGGGTGGTGGCAGCTGATCTGGCGTCCTATGAACAATTTTTGCAGGATAAACTCACCAGAGTTCCCGGCATCCGCATGATCCGCTCTCGTTTTGCGCTGCGCCGGATTGTTAAGCGCAACAGGTTGCCAGACCTTTCCGGATCATAAACCAATCCAACGAATTCCCAACGCACGACATTGATAATTGTGTAAAATGCCTAAGCACATGCCAAGGCATGCGAACAATTTTTGTTTTTTTACTTGAAGTCTTAGGTGTAGTGCATATATAACACACCAATACAGTAATGCGAGATCGCGGCGGTGTGGGATTGGAGAAAATTGACTCTAGCCCCCGTGTTGCCTCATAATCTTTGCTACTGTTCAGGTGATCAGTGTCTGCCAACCCTTTGTCACAATTGGTTGTTAGGAAACGCTGATCTAAACACGGTCAAGCCGCTTTGGTCTTTGAAAATGGCCAGCGCTTTTTTGAATTTGGGAAGCCGTCAATCATGCAAAATACTAAATCTCGTGGGGCAAATGGCCTCAAAACCATCCTGCTGGCAGGGGTCGCGACCTTAGCTCTTGGTGCAAATGTTACATTGGCGCAGGACAGCAATACGTCGACGCCAACAACCAAGTCTGAAACCCTAACCTCTTCAGCTGTTAAGTTTAGCTTAGACGTCGGCGCGATCGATGTGGTTGAATCTAATGTAGATGCAGAGACAATTCGCAGCATCATTTCAGGCGAATTGGTTGAAAACGCACAAGCCTTGGCAGGATTGACTGCAAAAAGCATCTTCATCCCTGAAATCAAAGTAACCTACAACGTTGAAGTTGATGGCGAAGCGACAGACAGTGTTTTTACTTTCAAAAACATTGCATTGACCAATGTGAAGAACGGTATCGCGCAAACCGCATCAATGGAAACGATTGATGGCACAATCAAGCCGCCTAAAGGGTCTCTGGACGCAGAATTGATCAGCGACATGGACGACGATAAGGTCAAATTTAGTTTTGGCCAATCAACCATCACTCAATTCAATCTTGGTGCTTTGCTAAACGCATATGGGCTGATCACCCCAAGTAGCAATGAAATGGTGCGGGTCTATCAAGATTACATCGTTGCTGGCGGCACATTGGATGCAGGGCCACTCCATTGCGATATCGGCAAATACCAGTCAGGTGAATACCGCGCCCGGGCGATGAAAGTATCTTACCCTGAGCTAATGGTTTTGGCGACGGAAATGGAGACCAACGATAATCCTTCACCTGACCAAATCGTCAAGTTTTTGGATTTCTACGCGGATATGCTTTACGCATTCGAATCTTCACCAGTAACATTTGACGGTCTAACATGTGCTGGCGAAAAAGACGGTACTGCGGTTGACATTAAAATGGGTGAAACCGTGATGGGCGCCATGGGCAACGGCGTTTATCCAGAGATCTCAATCAGCGATCTGGAAGTTAAAGTCTCAGGCGAAGACAATGTTGACTTTAAACTCGGCAATTTCACCGTCAAGCAAATCGATTTCGCACCAACCGTCGCGGCTTACAGAGCCATCGAAGACATTTCGGCGCTTGACAAAGATTGGTTTGAAGAAAATTTCCGCACATTTATTCCAGCCTTTGACGGGTTCTCCATGTCGGGTTTCTTTGCGGACGTGCCGGATGGAGATTCAGGTGAGCAAGTTGTCGTTGAAATAGAAAATTTTGACGTTAGTCTTCACAATTATGTAAATGGTATTCCAGCAGACATCTCACTTTCTGCAGCTGGTCTAAAAGTTGACTTGCCGAAAAACTCAGGCGAAAAAAGCGTTAAGCAATTACGGGACTTGGGCCTTGAGCGTATTAATGTGGGTTACGATGTGACCTTAAATTGGGACGAAGCTACCCAAGTTATTAATGTGGCACGGCTGATGTTTACCGGTGAAAAACTGGGTACTGTTGACGTGTCAGGCCAGTTGGTTGGCGCAAGCAAAGAATTGTTTGCCACTGACCCACAAATGGCAATGATCGCTGCGCTAGGGCTTGGCATTAAAGAGTTGGACATGAATTTGGACAACCAAGGCTTCCTTGATATTGCTTTAGCGCAAGCTGCCGCAGAACAAGGTGCGCCAGTTGACGCATTCCAAACTCAAATCTCAGCGCTTGCAAAAGGCATGATTGTTGGGCTGCTGGGCGGTGTTGATCAAGCGGTTGATCTTGGCGATGCGGTTTCCGGTTTCCTTTCTGGTGATGCCAAGAAGGTAAACATCAAAGTCACTTCAAAATCTGCAAGTGGTGTTGGTGCGCCGCAAGTGATGGCGTTGCAATCTGATCCAACTAAGGTTCTTGAATTGGTTGATATCCAATCAAGCGCTCAATAAGCCAAATAGGCTTTAAGAAAAATTTGAAGGCCGCCCTGAAAGGGGCGGCTTTTTTTGTTGGATGCCCCTACTTTTTGTATTCAAACTCAAGCTTACTCAACACCATTTGTGTTTAACCAACTTCCGTGTTAAATAAACGAACGTTCATTTAATTCGTGTGTGGAATACACAGTGAGAAGGTGATGAAATAGTATGGCGCGAACCGCAGGTTCAAACGGGCAAGAAACGGCATCTCGTATTGATGATGTTGCGCTAAGTTTGTTTGCGCAAAAGGGTTATGCCGCTGTATCCATGCGTGAAATCGCAAGGGAAGTTGGCGTACAAGCTGGCGCGCTTTATAATTACAGCCCCAACAAGCAAGATTTGCTCGCGCGCTTGATGAGCGAGCATATGGATGATTTGCTTGAGGCTTGGCACAAAGAAAACCAGGACAACTTTTCGCCAATTGATGCGCTTAAGGCTTTTGTCCTGTTCCACATTCGCTATCACGTGTCGCGTCCAGACCATGTTTTCATTTCCTATATGGAACTGCGCAATCTAGAGCCGGATAATTTCAAAAAAATTGAAGCACTGCGCCGCCAATATGAGCAAGAACTAAAACTCATTCTGGAGCGCGGGCAAAAGGACGCCAGCTTTAACATTGCCGATGTACACGTCGCAGCAATGGCCATTTTGGCGCAACTGACCGGCGTCACCACTTGGTATCGCGCCAAGGGGCGCCTTAGCCAAACAACAATCGAAGACATTTACATTCAGCTTGTGTGCCAAAGCGTTGGTGTGCATTCATAAAAGGAAATTTAGCCATGTTCACTACAGAAATGAATTTTGCCCTCGGCGAAGATTTAGAAGCATTGCGCGGTATGGTGCACCGGTTTGCCCAAGACCGCATTGCGCCAATGGCGGCTCAAATTGACGAAACAAACCAGTTCCCGAATGAACTTTGGAAAGAATTCGGCGAACTTGGTCTTTTGGGGGTAACGGTTTCAGAACAATATGGCGGCGCAAATATGGGCTATCTCGCCCAATGTATCATTGTTGAAGAACTTAGCCGCGCGTCGGCATCGGTTGGTCTTTCTTATGGTGCCCATTCAAACCTTTGCGTGAACCAAATTTTCCGCAACGGTAACGATGAGCAAAAAACGAAATATCTGCCGAAGCTGATTTCAGGTGAGCATGTCGGTGCGCTGGCCATGTCAGAACCCGGTGCGGGATCTGATGTTGTTTCGATGCAACTCAAAGCCGAGGCGGCGCAGGGCGGCTATTTACTTAACGGCAACAAGATGTGGATCACCAATGGGCCAGACGCAGATACGTTGGTTGTCTACGCAAAAACTGACCCAGATGCTGGATCAAAAGGCATGACAGCCTTCATCGTTCAAAAGGACTTTGACGGTTTTTCCACCGCGCAAAAACTCGACAAATTGGGTATGCGGGGCTCAAACACCTGCGAATTGGTGTTTAAAGACTGCTTCGTGCCCGAAGAAAACGTGCTTGGCGAAGTGGGCAAAGGCGTGCGGGTTTTAATGTCTGGCCTGGACTATGAACGGGTTGTTCTTGCCGCCGGTCCCGTCGGCATTATGCATGCCGTATTGGATGTTGTGGTGCCCTATGTGCATGAGCGCAAACAGTTTGGCCAAGCGATTGGTGAGTTCCAATTGGTGCAGGGCAAATTAGCAGATGTTTACACAACCATGAACGCTTCGCGTGCCTATGTTTACGCGGTGGCGCAAGCCTGTGATCGGGGCGAAACCACCCGCAAAGATGCAGCAGGTTGCATTCTCTATTCCGCGGAAAAAGCTACTCAATGTGCGTTGGATGGCATCCAGCTGTTGGGCGGTAACGGCTACATCAACGAATATCCAACGGGTCGCTTGTTGCGAGATGCTAAACTCTACGAAATTGGCGCAGGCACCAGCGAAATTCGCCGGATGTTGATCGGTCGCGAAATGTTCAGCGAATCTAAGTAGCTGACAAGTTAGGAGCATTTTTATGCCGGTCATCAAATCGCAAATTTCGACAAAATCTGATCAGTTTGTTGCCAACAGACAAGCGCTTGAAAGCCAAATGGCTGATATCGCAGCGGCCACAGAATTGGCGCGGCTAGGCGGTGGCGAACGTTCACGTGAACGACACCTATCGCGCGGAAAGTTATTGCCCAGAGATCGGGTGACCAAATTACTTGATCCCGGCTCTCCATTTTTGGAAGTTGGCCCAACAGCTGCACATGGCCTATATGACGGCGCGGCACCGGGCGCAGGCCTGATCACTGGTATTGGCCGTGTCGAGGGCCAAGAAGTGATGGTGGTGTGTAATGACGCCACGGTGAAGGGCGGGACTTACTACCCAGCGACGGTCAAAAAGCATTTGAGGGCGCAAGAAATCGCGCTGGAGAATAATTTACCCTGCGTCTATTTGGTGGATAGCGGCGGGGCAAACTTACCCAATCAAGACGAAGTTTTTGCCGATCGCGATCATTTTGGTCGCATCTTTTTCAACCAAGCCAATATGTCCGCACGCGGCATTCCTCAGATCGCTGTGGTAATGGGATCGTGTACCGCAGGCGGTGCTTATGTACCGGCCATGTCGGACGAAACGATCATCGTAAAAGAACAGGGCACGATTTTCCTGGCCGGCCCGCCATTGGTTAAAGCGGCCACCGGCGAAGTGGTGAGTGCGCAAGATTTAGGTGGTGGTGATGTTCACACAAGACTGTCAGGCGTTGCCGACCATTTGGCTGAAAATGATCAACATGCGCTGGAACTTGCGCGCAAAGCTGTCGCGCACCTCAATCGTCAAAAGCCCAACCAGTTGCTGATGCAGACTTCTGAGGCTCCGCTTTATGACCCTGATGAGATTATTGGCGTTGTGCCGGGTGATTTGAAAACACCCTATGACATTCGCGAAGTGATTGCGCGCGTAGTCGATGGGTCGCGGTTTGAAGAGTTTAAAGCCCGTTACGGCATTACCCTAATATGTGGTTTCGCCCATATTCACGGCATGCCCGTGGGTATTATCGCCAATAATGGCGTGTTGTTTTCTGAAAGCGCACAAAAAGGCGCTCACTTTGTTGAACTGTGCTCGCAACGCAAAATTCCGCTGGTGTTTTTGCAAAACATCACCGGCTTCATGGTCGGCAAGAAATACGAAAACGAAGGTATCGCCAAACATGGCGCGAAACTGGTTACCGCCGTCGCCACGACTTCAGTGCCAAAAATCACAGTGCTGGTTGGCGGCTCGTTCGGCGCTGGCAATTACGGCATGTGTGGCCGTGCATACTCGCCGCGTTTTTTATGGACGTGGCCGAACTCACGCATTTCAGTGATGGGCGGCGAACAAGCGGCTGGCGTGCTTGCGACGGTCAAACGTGATGGCTATGAGCGAAAAGGCGAAGACTGGTCCCAAGAAGATGAGGCGGCATTCAAACAACCAATCATTGATCAGTTCGAAACCCAATCCCATCCGCTTTATGCGTCTGCGCGGCTTTGGGATGATGGCATCATCCACCCCGCCCGCACCCGTGATCAGCTTGGCCTGTCACTATCCGCAACCCTAAACGCCCAAATTGCCGACACGCAATTCGGCATTTTCAGGATGTAAATGATGCGATTTCGTGGGCAAATTCAAGACGCCTTTATGTTCCGTGAGCGCAAGGGACTAGTTCTATCGCTAACCAACATTGAAGGATTGCCGGAGATCGGCATGCATGTGAGTATTTTGGGGGAAATCAGAAAAATCATCGAAATCGGGCGCAACTCTACGGATGGGAATGCTGTTTCATATCGGAGTTGTCTGACAGGGCAGCCCGTGCCCGCATACGGATCAATCGGCGTTGACTGGAACGAAAGCGATGTGGACGCAATAGGATTGCGCGATCAATGGGTGGAGGAGGAAACTCAATGATTCTATTACAAGCGAAACCGGATTGAGTAAGGGCGAATAATGTTCAAGAAAATTCTGATTGCCAATAGAGGCGAAATCGCCTGCCGGATCATGCGCACAGCGCAATCCATGGGCGTCAAATGTGTTGCAGTATACTCCGATGCGGACGTCAATGCGCAGCACGTCAAAATGGCTGACGAAGCTTATCGGATTGGCCCTGCGCCGGTGGCTCAAAGCTATTTGCAGGTCGATAAAATCCTTGAGGCAATTGAGTTGTCTGGTGCCGAAGCGGTGCATCCGGGATATGGTTTTCTTTCGGAAAACCCTGACTTTGTTGATGAACTCGACAAAGTCGGTGTGCGCTTTATTGGCCCGTCTGCGGACGCCATCCGGGCGATGGGTCTTAAAGATGCGGCTAAAGCCCTTATGGAAAAAGCTAATGTACCAGTGGTGCCCGGCTATCACGGCGACAATCAAGATGCTGAGTTCTTGGCCAAACAAGCCGATCAAATCGGCTATCCCGTTTTGATCAAAGCGCGGGCTGGCGGTGGTGGCAAAGGTATGCGCCGGGTTGATGATCCAGCCGAGTTTAAATCAGCGCTGGAAAGCGCGTCCCGCGAGGGTCTGTCCAGTTTTGGTGACGGCCAAGTATTGATTGAAAAATACATCACCACCCCGCGCCATATTGAAATTCAGGTTTTTGGCGATGATCATGGCAATGTGGTGCATTTGTTTGAGCGTGACTGTTCGTTGCAACGTCGCCACCAAAAAGTAATCGAAGAAGCCCCTGCGCCCGGTATGACACTGGAGATGCGCAACGCCATGGGGGATGCCGCTGTCACCGCAGCGAAAGCGATCAATTATTCGGGTGCTGGCACGATTGAATTTATTGTTGATGCCGCTAATGGGTTAAATCCAAATGGGTTTTACTTCATGGAAATGAACACAAGATTGCAGGTCGAACATCCGGTCACGGAAATGATAACCGGGCAAGATTTGGTTGCCTGGCAATTGCGGGTGGCAAGTGGCAGCACCTTGCCTCAAACTCAAGATCAACTGGCGATCAACGGTTGGGCGTTCGAAGCAAGATTATATGCTGAAGACGTGCCAAAAGGGTTTTTGCCAGCAACTGGCACATTGGCGCATCTAAAGTTGCCCCAAGATAGCGCCCGCATTGATTCTGGTGTAGTTGCCGGAGACGTGATTTCGCCGTTTTACGATCCGATGATTGCCAAAATAACGGTGCATGGCGAAACCCGCCAACAAGCATTGAATGGGTTGGCATCGGCTTTAGGTAAAACCGAGATATCAGGTTCGGTGACGAACCGGGCGTTCTTAAAAGCACTTTGCAACCATCAAGGTTTTGCCAATGGAGATGTTGATACTGGGCTGATCGAGCGCGATTTAGATCAACTCGTCGTGCAGTCCAAACCACCAAATTCAGCGATTGCAGCAGCGGTGTTGCTGGGGCTCGACTTGGCTCGCGTGAATGCATCGGACGATCCTTGGGATCAATTGTCCGGCTGGCGCGCATGGCCGGGAGAGTTTGACAACGTTGAGTTTGATCACAACGACGACCGACTAAAATTTGAGGTGACGCTTGGCGCGGGGCAAAGCTTTGCTATTTCCAGCGATGACGTAAACTTAAAAGCTGAGTTGCTGACGGTTGGCGAAAGCGACATTTCGCTTCTGATTGATGGCCAACGGCATCATTTACGTTTCTTTGTCAATGATGACTTCATCGCCATTTTCACCGGCACTGAAACGTTTACATTTGACCGGGTGAAATTGCTTCTTGCTGGTGAAACCGCGCAATCCAGTGACGCCGTTCTTTCCCCGATGCCCGGCGCCGTGGTGGCGCTTAGTGCAAAGGTTGGCGACAAGGTCAGTAAAGGCGATAAGCTGGTGGCGGTTGAAGCCATGAAAATGGAACACGCATTGCTGGCACCGCGTGATGGAGTGATTGAAGCGGTGTTTGTCAATCTGGGTGATCAAGTTAAGGATGGCGGACTGCTTATTCAATTGGAGCCGCTAGATGACTGATCACGTCACGATTTTTGAAGTCGGACCGCGCGATGGGTTGCAAAATGAAAAGCAACATATCGCCACAACTGATAAGATTAAACTGATCAATCTGCTCTCAGATTGTGGTTTTTCAAAAATTGAAGCGACCAGTTTTGTATCACCTAAATGGGTGCCGCAAATGGCGGATGCGCTAGAAGTTCTGGGCGGTATAGATCGACATGATGATATTGCCTATGCGGCGCTAACGCCAAACCTGCGCGGCTATGAAGGCGCGCGCGCCGCTAACGCTGACGAAGTTGCCATCTTCGCGTCCGCTTCGGAAGGCTTCAGCCAAAAAAACATAAATTGCTCGATTGAGGAGAGCATAGAGCGGTTCAATCCTTTGCTGGAAGCAGCCAAAGAGGATGGCATACCGGTGCGTGGATATGTGTCCTGCATCACAGATTGCCCCTATGATGGCCCAACGTCTCCTGAAGCTGTAGCGAAGGTGGCCGAACAATTGTTCGATTTAGGCTGCTATGAAATCAGCCTCGGCGATACCATTGGTGCAGCCACGCCTGAAACTACATCCAAAATGCTGGAAGCGGCTTTGCGCCGCGTTCCAGTTCGCAATTTGGCCGGACATTTCCATGATACAAAAGGCAATGCCATATACAACATTGAAACCTGCCTGGGGTATGGGTTGCGTACCTTTGATGCGGCAGTCGGTGGTCTGGGCGGTTGTCCATATGCTCCGGGCGCGAAAGGCAATGTTGCCACTGAGCGTGTTGTTCAAATGCTTCAAGGCAAAGGCTTTGACACAGGTATCGATGTGGTTAAATTGAGTGAAGCAAGTACATTTGCAACTTCACTTAAAGGATAAGTTTCATGCATCGTGCGGACAAGTTGGTCTCAGGAAAAGATCTAGAAGATTTGCGCAAACGTGAAGAAGAGTTATGGCAAACCGAGACGAGATTTGATCCCAAATTGATGGAACAATATTTCGCGTCAGACTTTTTTGAGTTTGGTCGCTCTGGTCGAACCTATACTCGTGATGAAATGATATTTGATCCGGCAAGCACCACCGAAATCAAAGCCAAGATACCCTTAGAGAATTTTAGCGCGCGCTATCTGAGCGATGAAATTGTCCAAGTCACATATGTAAGCGAACTGGATTATGATGGTGAAATATTGCGCGGCAATCGTTCTTCAATTTGGTCAAAAACGTCAATCGGGTGGCAACTGCGCTTCCATCAAGGAACACCAGTGGAGGTGAATGAGCAAAAATGACCTATCAATATATTCGCCTTGAAACAGATGATCGTGGTGTTGCGACCCTAATGTTGGACCGAGCGGACAAGCATAATGCGCTTAACGCAGAGATGTGTGATGAAATCAGCTCGGTCGTATCGGCTATCAACATGGATAAATCGATCCGGGTTGTCGTTCTTGCCGCATCTGGCAAGAGTTTTTGCGCTGGCGGCGATCTCGAATGGATGCGCCAGCAGTTTAACGCCACGCGCCAAGTGCGCATTGCGGAGGCCAAGCGGCTTGCCAACATGTTGTTTGCACTCAACACGCTTGAAAAACCGTTGATTGGCAAAGTGCAAGGCAACGCTTTTGGCGGCGGGGTTGGCATGATGTCAGTCTGTGATGTGGTCGTAGCGGTCGAAGGGGCAAAATTTGGCCTGACGGAAACAAAACTGGGGCTAATCCCAGCCACCATCAGCCCTTATGTGCTTGCGCGCATGGGCGAAGATAAAGCACGACGCGTGTTTATGTCAGCGCGTATTTTTGGCGGTAAAGAAGCCGTTTCTTTTAATCTGTTGTCAAAACTTGTCGCCGCAGACCAGTTAGATGATGCGGTTGAACAAGAAGTTGCGCCTTACCTGAACGCCGCGCCTGGCGCCGTTGCCCGTGCAAAAATGCTAGCGCGTGCGCTTGGCCCAAAAATTGACCAAAGCGTAATAGACTTCACGGTCAACCAGCTGGCAGATTGTTGGGAAGACCCGGAAGCGCATGAAGGCATTTCAGCCTTTTTTGAGAAACGCAAACCGAATTGGCTTGCATAACAGAAGTACTGTGTTTGAACTGAATTTACATTTCAATTGCGATAATAGATGCGCAGTGCCCTACACACTTTATCGGTGCATCCTAGAGGGCTGCATGTTTTCGATGTGAAACTTCACTCGCTCGGGCAGGTCTTCGAATTCATAAGAATCGACCGACCGCGCCGCTTGCAGAACTGTTGAGGTTTTCGGCGCTACTTTTTCGATTAGAAACGGCACCATACTTGGTCGTTGTTCTGTCTGGGGTAAATGTACGGTAAGGTTCCCACAATACATCGCGTTCCCCCCAAACTCCCATCGTCTCTCTTGCTTTTCCAAATAACCTATTACCAAGACATTGTTTGGCGTATCGGCGAAAAGGGACGTGATTCCGCCAGCGGAACGAATGAGCACGCCTTCGCACATTAAGTCGCCCGGATAGAAGGCATCCAATAATTTTTCCCGTCGCAGAGGGCGAATCATACTGGTGCGTATATTTTTAGTGCCATTTGCACCGATGATTTTGGAAAACAGCGCTTCATATCTATTTGGCAGACCCCAAAGGCCCTTCCAAAACATATAAAATCCGTCTTCCAGCAAATCCTCGGTGATTTGAAATTCACGACCGCGAATGAGTTGCGACATTGAGCGTGCAAATTGATCTCGCCCCGTCAAGTTGGGCTCAAGTCGGTGATCGAGCAAGAACCATTCCATGGAAACGCCCATGGTCCGTGCCAGTGTAAAAAGAGTTTCAATGCGAGGTACGGTAGAACCAGACAAATATCGGCTCAGTTGTGAGCGATTGATGCCCATTGCATCTGCAACACGAGATGCAGAACCCAATTGTTGCACAGCGCGTTCAAGGTTTATACGGCAGTTTTCGCGAACATGTTTTGGCGATAAGTGCGGCGCCAGCGCATGGGTTGCCATTTGAAAGCCCCTTCGATTTTCGCTTGGGGCTGACATATCAACACCAACGATTTGCCATGCATATACCAGTTTGTTGCACGTTCGCAACAAGGGTTGACAAATTTAAAGATGCGGCTGCGATGGGTAAATGTTAGTACAACGTTGTACTCAGCAAGGGCCAGTGACATCGCGCTTTCCCTTGTTTTGAGCGTTTTTAGCTCTGGCCCAGTTTTGTCATAAGGACAGAAAATTGGTCCGACAAATGAAGCATTTTAAGAGACTGACCTGGTAGGCGACGATGACAACTCCAAACGACCAAAAATTTTCAATTCGTCGGTTTTATCTCATTCTTTGTCAGCTTTTCGAGAATGATCATCAGCAAGCACTTATGATGTCGCTGCTGCTGGGCGCAACTGCCGGATTAGCGCTGACCGCATTGCTGTATGTGATTACAAAGACATGTTTATAGAGAATTGACTAGCTACCAAACCATCGCAGCTTTTCAAGAACTGCGACTGCTGCTCCTTGCTGGTCGGGGGTGATGATAAGCGGCTTTGCGCGTCATTTTGACAAAAGATTAGGGTCACAACCTCGCCAAAAACACCAGAGTATATATTTTAACTTTGGCATTTTGGGGAAATCGCGACCCCTTCAAATTTTAGATCGAAGCTGTAAGTTCGGGTACAGCTTCAAACAAATCACCCACCAAGCCATAGTCAGCAATGGAGAAAATCGGTGCGTCTTCGTCTGTGTTGATGGCAACGATTATGGTGCTGTCTTTCATGCCTGCCAAGTGCTGGATCGCACCTGAAATGCCGATGGCGATGTACAAGTCCGGCGCAACGACCTTGCCAGTTTGGCCCACTTGCCAATCGTTTGGCGCATAGCCTGCATCAACCGCAGCGCGAGATGCGCCGAGGGCGGCGCCCAGCTTGTCGGCCAAGGGTTCAAGCAGCTCGTTGAACTTTTCTTTGGAGCCCAATGCACGACCGCCAGAAATGACGATTTTAGCAGAGGCCAGATCAACCCGATCTCCGCCTGCTAGTTCTGCGCTAACAAAACTGGATAGTCCGTTGCCAACTTCTTGGCCAGCCGCTTCAACGCTGGCTGAACCCTCAAGTGTTGCTGCTTCAAATGTCGTCGTGCGGACTGTCAGTACTTTTTTTGCGTCTGAAGTTTGCACTTTTTGAAATGCATTGCCCGCATAAATTGGGCGCACGAATGTGTCAGCAGAAATCACTTCGGTGACGTCAGAAAGCTGCATCACGTCGAGCAAGGCAGCAACACGCGGCATGGTGTTTTTGCCGTTTGATGTTGCAGGGGCAACAAACGCGTCATAGCCTTCAGCCATGGTGACAATCAGGTCGGCCACTGGTTCGGCCAATTGGTTGGCAAACGCCGCGTTGTCAGCGACGATGACTTTCGCCACGCCTGAAATTTTGGCCGCCGCTTCACCAACGTCAGCGCAATTTTCGCCGGCAACCAACACATGAAGGTCGCCGCCCAACTGAACAGCAGCATTCGCCGCGCGCAATGTCGCTTCGTTCAGATTTTTATTGTCATGTTCTGCAAGTAGAAGTGTCGCCATTAGATCGCTCCCGCTTCGTTTTTCAGTTTGTCGACCAGTTCTGCAACCGAGCCAACTTTGATGCCTGCTTTGCGCGCGGCTGGTTCGGTTGTTTCAAGCACCGTTAAACGGTTTTTCACCTCAACGCCGAAATCACCGGGTGTTTTCACATCCAACGGTTTTTTCTTGGCCTTCATAATATTGGGCAATGAGGCGTAGCGCGGTTGGTTCAAGCGCAAGTCGGTGGTGATGATCGCTGGCAAGTCGAGTTTGACGGTTTGCAGGCCGCCATCAACTTCGCGGGTCACATCAACAGTGCCGTCACCGAGTTCAACTTTAAATGCAAATGTGCCTTGTCCCCAGCCGAGCAATGCAGCCAGCATTTGGCCGGTTTGATTGGCGTCATCATCAATTGCCTGCTTGCCCAAAATTACCAATTCTGGGCCTTCGGCTTCCACGACACCTTTAAGAATTTTGGCCACATCAAGCGGCTCAACGGTTTCATCGTGCTTAACGTGGATCGCGCGATCTGCACCCATGGCAAGACCCGTGCGCAAGGTTTCTTGTGCTTTGTCTGGTCCGATCGACACCACAATCACTTCTTCAGCCTTGCCAGCTTCTTTGAGCTTTAGTGCTTCTTCGACCGCGATTTCATCAAACGGGTTCATACTCATTTTGACGTTGTTTAGATCGACGCCAGTGCCGTCGGCTTTCACGCGAATTTTGACGTTATAGTCAACTACCCGTTTTACGGGAACGAGGATTTTCATGTTCTCAATCAACTCCTGAAATGGAATGAGCTAAGCGATTTCAATCGCGACGGCTGTGGCTTCTCCGCCACCGATACAAAGTGATGCGACGCCCCGTGTTTTAGAGGTGCGTTCAAGCGCATGCAACAGGGTCACCAAAATTCGAGCGCCCGACGCGCCGATTGGGTGGCCAAGCGCGCAAGCGCCGCCATGAATATTGATTTTTTCGGCGTCAATGTTCATGTCTTTTTGGGCAGCCATGGTGACCACGGCAAACGCTTCATTGATTTCCCACAGATCAACATCTGCAATGCTCCAGCCGATCTTATCGACTAGTTTTTGCATCGCGGGCACCGGCGCAGTGGTGAACCAACCCGGCTCATGGGCATGGCTTTGATGGCCAACAATCCGCGCCCGAATGTTTAGGCCTTTTGCCTTGGCGTCGCTTTCACGCATCAGCACCAAAGCTGCGGCACCATCCGAAATGGAAGATGCATTGGCTGCGGTTACGGTGCCGTCTTTGGCGAACGCAGGACGCAATGTTGGGATTTTGTCTGGCCGTGCATTTTTGGGCTGCTCGTCTTGTGAAACAACAATCTCGCCTTTACGGGATGCGATCGTCACAGGTGCAATTTCTGCTTCAAAAGCACCAGAGCTTTGCGCTTCAAGTGCCTTGTTCAGCGAACCAATGGCGAATTCATCTTGTGCTTCGCGTGAAAACTCATATTTCCCGGCGCAGTTTTCGGCAAAATTGCCCATTAGTTCGTGGTCGTCATAAGCGTTTTGCAAGCCGTCAAAAAACATATGGTCAATCACTTCTGCGTGGCCCATACGCGCGCCGCCGCGCATTTTGGGCAACAGATATGGCGCGTTGGTCATGCTTTCCATGCCACCAGCCACCAAAACGTCACCATTGCCAGCCTTAAGCTGATCATGGGCCATCATCACAGCCTTCATGCCAGAACCGCAAACTTTTGAAATGGTGGTGGAGGGGGTGCCAAGCGGCAAATCAGCCCCAAGGGCTGCCTGTCTAGCCGGGGCTTGGCCGACGCCAGCCGACAGAACATTGCCCATCAGAACTTCAGACACGTCTTGGCTGTCAATGCCAGCACCTGCAAGCGCCGCCTTAATGGCAGTCGCACCAAGCGTCGGTGCTGCAACTGCGCCAAGTTCGCCCTGGAATCCACCCATTGGGGTACGGGCAGCGCCTACAATTACAATTGGATCATTGCTCATAGATTTTCTCCTATCGCGGCTGCAAACGAACAGCGCCATCAATGCGGATGGTTTCGCCATTGATCATCGAATTACGAATGATCTCTTCTGCAAGAGATGCATAATCGGCCGGGGTGCCCAGCCGTTTGGGGAATGGGGTGTTCGCCGCCAGTGAATCTTGAACTTCTTCACTAAAGCCCGCCATCATTGGGGTCATAAAAATGCCCGGGGCGATAGTGACCACGCGAATGCCATCACGGCTCAGGTCACGCGCCATCGGCAACATCATCCCCACAACGCCACCTTTGGAGGCAGCATAAGCGATTTGGCCCACTTGGCCTTCATAAGCTGCAACAGAGGCGGTGTTGATGATAACGCCACGCTCTAGATCGTCGCTTACTGTATCCAATTTGGCCATGCCAGCAGCACCCATGGAAGCGCAGTGGAATGTACCGATTAGATTGACGCCAATGGTTTTGGCAAACATTGCTGGATCGTGCGGGTTGCCTTCCCGGTCAATCGTTTTCGCGCCTGGCGCAATACCTGCGCAATTGACCACAACACGTTCTTGGCCGTTTGCTGCGCGTACTTTTTCAAAGCCCGCTGCAACGCTTTGAGCGTTAGAAACATCCACCTTGGCGAAGGTGCCGCCCAGTTCTTTAGCGATGGCTTCTCCGCGTTCTTCGTTGAGATCAAACAGGCCGACTTTCACGCCTTTTGCCGCCAAATGCCGCGCAACGCCTTCGCCCAAACCAGATGCGCCGCCCGTGATGACAACGCTCAAATCAGAATTTATCTGCATATCATTGTCCTATTCGCCTTTAAATATCGGGTCGCGTTTCTCAGTAAATGCAGCCATGCCCTCTTGTTGGTCATGAGTGCCAAACAAGGCGTGGAACGTCCGGCGTTCGAACAACACCCCTTGGCGCAAGCCCAGTTCTTCGGCTTGATTCACGGCCTCTTTAGCGGCTTGTGTCGCGAGCTTGCCAAAGCCTGCAATTTCAGCCGCGATTTTAAGTACTTCTTCTACCAACTGGTCAGCGGGAAAAGTCCGCGCTGCCAAGCCTGAACGTTCGGCTTCTTCAGCATCCATCATCCGGCCCGTTAAAACCATATCCATCGCTTTGGACTTGCCAACCAGTTTGGTGAGGCGCTGCGATCCACCCATGCCTGGGATAACGCCCAGTTTAATTTCAGGCTGACCGAATTTCGCGCGATCACCCGCATAAATCACGTCGCACATCATCGCCAACTCGCAACCGCCGCCAAGCGCATAACCATTTACAGCGGCCAATATTGGCGTGCGCGTTGCTGTCAGTTTATCCCATCCAGCAAACCAATTGGCTTTAGCCATATCGGTATAGGTCTGGTTTTGCATTTCCTTGATATCGGCACCCGCCGCAAACGCTTTGGGTGATCCTGATATAACAAAACAGCCGACTTCTGGGTCAGCATCATATTGGGCGAGCGTTGTGGTTATCTCGTCCATAACAGCCAAATTGAGCGCGTTTAGCGCTTCGGGGCGATTGAGGGTGATATGCACAACGCGGTCGATTTTTTCGACTAGAATAGTTTGGGTCATCGTGAACGGCCTTTTAGTTTGGGCGCATTATGTGAATTGCTAAGAACGCGATTGCGTTTTTAACTCATTTATGATGCCTGAAAAGTCGTGCCCCACGCCATTCTTTTCGACAAAAGCGTCATACAACTTTGTGGCGTGTTCGCCAAGAGGGGTTGCCGCACCAGATTGGCCGGCAGCGTCTTGAGACAACTTTAAATCCTTGAGCATCAGTGCTGCATCAAATCCGGGCAAATAGCCATTGTCTGCGGGGCTTTGCGGCCCAACACCCGGCACCGGGCAATAGGTATTGACCGACCAGCAGGAGCCACTTGATGTGGAAACAACATCAAATAATGCAGATTTATCAAGACCCAACGCATCCGCTAAGTTGAATGCTTCGGCTGCGCCGATCATTGAAATGCCCAACAGCATATTATTGCAAATTTTCGCCGATTGCCCCGAACCGTCCGCACCACAATGCACGGCTTTTTGGCCCATTATATCAAATAGAGGTTTGGTTTTTTCAAATGCTAAATCACTGCCACCCACCATAAATGTAAGGGTGCCGCCTGCAGCGCCGCCGACGCCGCCCGAAACTGGGGCATCTAGACTTAGCATGTTTGCCTTTTGAGCCATTTCGTGCGCCTTACGAGCACTGGCCACATCAATGGTCGAGCAATCAACAAATACAGTGCCCTTTTGGGCACGACCCAGCAATTGATCAAAAACAGAAAGAACAATTTTGCCGTTCGGCAACATGGTGATCACAATATCGGCGTTGGCCACCGCCTCTTCCGCGTTCGCGGCAATCGCTACCCCGGCTGCTTTCGCCTTATCGGCATTTTGCGACATAAGGTCGAAACCCAACACGTCATGGCCTTCTTTAACAAGATTGACCGCCATGGGCCCACCCATATTGCCAAGTCCGATAAATGCGATGTTCATGTTCCCACTCCCTTAAATAATGGCTTAAAAAACCAACTCATTGTCACCCAGCGGGGCGAACATATCTTTGACCATCTTGTCGCTCACCTCAGCCAAACTGGCGGGTGCCCATTGCGGATTGCGGTCTTTGTCGATGATCGCTGCGCGGATGCCTTCGTAAAAATTTTCACCCTGAAGGCTAGCTGCGCAAAAGCGGAGTTCAAGCTGCAAACTTTGTTCAACTGAACTGAAATTTGCCGCCTTTTGCAATGCATAAAATGTTGACTTGACGCTCAACGGGCACTGCCGTTTCAACAACTTCAATGCGCCTTGCGCAAATGCGCTACCATCAGCTTCAATATTGGCCAGCACTTGCTCGACATTGTCGGTTTCAAACCAACATGCAATGGCGGTTTGGTGCAAACGCGCTTCACCTGATTTCGGCTTTTGCGAAACTTCTGCCAACAGATCATCAATGTCAGCGCCTTTTATCAATCGGTCCTTTATGGTGGCGAATGTCTCTTGCGGAACATAGGCGTCTGCAAAGTTTAAAAAGATCGCATCATCCGGTCCCATCCGTGCTCCAGAAATGCCGTAATAGGCACCAACGCCTTTTGGGGCATTATGCAGCAACCATGTGCCACCTACATCTGGCAAAAACCCAATACCAACCTCAGGCATTGAGATAATTGAGCTATCGGTCACAATGCGGTGTGACCCATGGGCTGAAACGCCAACGCCGCCACCCATAGTAAAGCCATGCATTAAGGCGATGTAGGGTTTTTTGTAGTTGGCGATCATCGCGTTGAGCTGATATTCATCGCGCCAGAATTTTAAAGACCCAACCGGGTCTTTTCGACCATTTTCATAGATCGCTTGAATGTCGCCGCCCGCGCAAAATGCACGTTCGCCCGCACCGTCGATTAAAACGCATCGTATGCTGTCATCGTCTGCCCAGGCTTTTAGTGCATCCGTCATGCCATCCACCATCGCGTGGCTTAGAGCATTTAGCGCGTTGGGGCGATTGAGGGTGATGACACCGACATCGCCATGTTGCTGAACAATCAAGTCGCTCATAAATTAGTCCTTCAACATTTGGCGTGAAACGATAAGACGCATAATTTCATTGGTGCCCTCTAGGATTTGGTGGACCCGCAGATCGCGCACAATTTTTTCAATGCCATAGTCCGCCAAATAACCATACCCGCCGTGCAATTGCAGCGCTTGGTTTGCGACGTCAAATGCTGTGTCGGTCACGAAACGTTTCGCCATCGCGCAATATTTTGTCGCGTCGGGCGCGCCTTGGTCATAGGTCCATGCGGCTTTGTACAAAAACACGCGTGCGGCTTGCAGTTCGATTTCCATGTCCGCCAAACGGAATTGAAGGGCTTGGAATTGATTGATCGACTTGCCAAACGCTTTACGTTCGGCCATATAGCCAAGCGTTTTATCAAGCGCGGCTTGGGCCGCCCCCAACGCGCTGGCGGCAATGTTTAATCGCCCACCATCAAGGCCTTTCATAGCATATTTAAAGCCGTCGCCTTCTTGACCCAAAAGGTTTGAAGCCGGAATGACAACATCGTCGAAAATGACTTCAGTTGTCGGCTGAACATTCCAACCCATTTTCTTTTCGTTCGCACCAAATGACAAGCCGGGTGTGCCATTTTCAACGAGGAACGCAGAAATGCCTTTAGGTCCTGGCTCGCCTGAACGGGCCATTACGATATAAAGGTCTGAAACGCCCCCGCCGGAAATAAAGCTCTTTGTGCCTTTCAAAACATAATTGTCGCCCTGGCGTTTGGCGACAGTTTGAAGGGCCGCTGCGTCTGAACCTGAGCCGGGTTCGGTAAGGCAATAGCTTGCCACACTCTCCATGTTGGTCAGTTTTGGACCCCATTTTTGGCGCATTTCTTCGGCGCCAAACCTATCAATCATCCAAGAACACATATTGTGGATCGAAAGGAACGAGGCGGTGGCCGGGCAACCATGGGACAGCGCTTCAAAAATCAAAGCGGCGTCTAGACGGGTCAAATCAGACCCACCAATATCATCACGAGTATAGATGCCTGCCATGCCCAATTCAGCGGTTTTCTTGATCACATCAAGCGGGAAATGTTTCGCCTGATCCCATTCAACCGCATGCGGCGCAATATTTTCCATCGAAAACTCACGCGCCATTTCAAAAATGGCGGATTGCTCTTCGCTAAGTGCAAAATCCATATTGGATTACTCCATAGTTGGGATGGTGAAAGAAGCGCCTTCTTTGGTGCCAGATGGCCAGCGAGACGTCACGGTTTTCGTCTTTGTGTAGAACCTAAATGCATCAGGTCCATGCTGGTTCAAATCGCCAAAACCAGAACGTTTCCATCCACCGAATGTGTAATATGCCAAGGGTACAGGAATTGGCACATTTACGCCAACCATACCCACATTGATGCGGAACGTGAAATCGCGCGCGGTGTCGCCGTCGCGCGTGAATATCGCAACGCCGTTGCCATATTCGTGGTCCATCGCTAATTTTAGTCCCGCTTCGTAATCATCAACACGAGCCACACACAAAACCGGGCCAAAAATCTCTTGTTTGTAGATTTCCATTTCTTCGGTCACATTGTCGAACAGACATGGGCCAATGAAAAACCCATCTTCGTGGCCCTTGGCGACAAAGTCACGACCGTCAACCACCAAGTCTGCACCTTCTTTGACACCTTGATCGACCAAGCCTTTGACCTTTTCTCGCGCTTCTTTGGTCACCAAAGGACCAAAATCAGCGTCGTCGCCATCGGTATATGGACCAACCCGTAGCGTTTCTACGCGCGCTTTTAGGGCTGCAACCAATTTGTCGCCAGTTTCTTTACCAACGGGCACCGCAACTGAAATCGCCATGCAACGCTCGCCTGCTGCGCCGTAACCTGCGCCAACCAGTGCATCGACCACTTGGTTCATGTCGGCGTCTGGCATGATGATCATATGGTTCTTCGCGCCGCCAAAGCACTGCACGCGCTTGCCATTGGCTGAGCCGCGCGAATAGATATATTCCGCAATTGGGGTGGAGCCAACAAAACCGATGGCTTGAATGTCTTCGTGATCCAAAATGCCGTCAACTGTTTCTTTATCGCCATGAACGACGTTCAGCACGCCTTTTGGTGCGCCAGCTTCTAACATTAGTTCTGCGAGCATATTGGGAACGGATGGATCGCGCTCTGAGGGTTTCAAGATAAATGCATTTCCAGCCGCAATGGCTGGGCAAAACTTCCACATTGGGATCATGGCCGGAAAGTTGAACGGGGTAATCCCTGCGACAACGCCCAAAGGCTGCCGCATGGAATATATGTCGATGCCTGTAGATGCTGCAGCGCTATACTCACCCTTAAGGAAATGCGGTGCCCCAATAGCGAATTCAGCGACTTCTAAGCCGCGAATGACGTCGCCCTTTGCATCTGGAATGGTTTTGCCGTGCTCGCGAGATAGGGCTTCGGCAAGTTTATCCATATCGCGGTGCAAGAGTTCGACGAATTTCATCATCACCCGACCGCGTTTTTGCGGGTTCACTTTCGCCCAGCCAATTTGTGCTTCTTTGGCGTTAGCAATCGCTGCGTCCAACTCGGTTTTGCTGGCGAGGGGTACTTTGGCTTGAACTTTGCCGGTTGCAGGATTGTAGACATCGGCAAAACGACCCGAAGTCCCTTTAACATGTTCCCCATTGATAAAGTGCGTGATCTCGTTCATTGCCGGTGCCTTTCTAGGGTGCGCGTCGGAAAACCTAACGTGCCTCTGGTCTCTTCGCGGACATCATATTGTGCGTCAACGCGATATCAACAATCGAAATAGCAGATCTATTGTGCAAATTTGCACTAGTATTACTATAGCATAGTTCGCTATAATTATCCTCATGCGCACCAATTGGGACGATTTTCGGTTTTTTCTGGCGGTTGCACGCCACGGCACATTGTCCGGAGCGGGCAATCATCTTGGTGTTGATCACGCGACCGTTGGCCGGCGGATCACCGCGCTGGAAGAAAGCCTGAGTAAAGCCCTGTTCAACCGCTCGCCACAAGGTTACTCGCTAACAGATGCGGGTCTTAAAATGATGCCCATCGCCGAGCAAGTGGAAAGCGACGCGATGCGCGCCATTGATGAGCTTAGCGATCACCATGCTGACCTTTCAGGCCCGGTGCGGATCGGTGCCCATGAAGGGGTGGCGTCATTTTTGTTGGCAGAGGGCGCTGCCCAGATTTGTCGACAACACCCCATGCTAGAAGTGCAATTGCTCACGGTGCCGCGATCTTTTAGTTTATCAAAGCGCGAAGCTGACTTTGTCATTACCGGTTCGCGCCCTCAGTCCGGTCGCGTCAAAATCAAAAAAATCGCGTCCTATGTGCTTCATATTTACGGCGAGGCATCCTATTTGGAAGGCCAGTCACCCATTCAATGTCGTAAAGATCTACGGCGTGTTAGGGGCATCGGCTACATCCCGGATATGATTTTTGACAAGGAGTTGGACTATATTCCAAGTGTCGATCCAAGCCTTAAAGCCCACCTGACGTCCAACAGTTTACATGTGCAATTGCAAATGGCGCTTGGGGGAGCCGGGGTTTGTATATTGCCCGACTACGTCGCGCGGGATCATCCAAACTTGATCCCCATTTTGGCCCCTGAAGTGGAAATCAAGCGCGACCTCTGGTTGACCATTCACGAAGACATCGCGCACCTGACGCGCATTAAAACCGTCGCGGATTTTATCACCCATGATATTGTTTCGCGTCTAAAGGCGACCGCCAACATATGAGGATAGTATGAGTGATACGCGTTTTTTTGAAGACCTATCGGTTGGGGAAAAATTCAACACCGGCACATTTGAGCTGACGGCGCAAAACATTGATGAATTCGCTTCAATCTATGACCCGCAGTTCATTCATATCGATCAAGAGGGCGCAAAAGATGGCCCATTTGGCGGCATCATCGCCTCGGGCTGGCAAACCCTTGGCGCTACTATGCGTTTGATGGCGCTGGAAAAGCCATTTGGCGATAACCCACTCATCGGGATGCGTATTGATGATTTGAAGTTCGCAAAGCCAGTTTATCCCGATACGAAGGTCTTTGTTGAGGCGGAAATTATCGACCTAAAAAGCTCAAGAAATGGCGAACGCGGCTATGTTGGCATTCAACTTGAAACCAAAACGGTCGATAATAACGAGCTAGTGGTCACGCAAAAGTGGACATGTCTGCTGCCTTTCAGAAAATAATTATTAACCATAATGGAACAATTTTGGAGTTGGAACGTTGTCGCTTTGTGTCGAAACTTATTTGTCGAGCGAGAAACATGAAAGCCCAGTCAATAGCCCAACAAAAAGCTGCCGGTGCAGCGCTTAGTGCGATCCGCAATTATGATGGTCCTGGTTTACTGCAAGGTGCATCAAGACAAATGTACGAATTGATGACCGAAGAGGAACTTGAAGAGATGTCTTCAACATCCCGTCAAGGACTGCCTGAAAGAGCAAGCATGGCCCAGCTCTAGGTCTAGACATCAAATTTATTCTGGTTGTGGTTCTTCAAATCTAATCGGATATCACGAGGATTATCTGTCACTCTTCCTCGACGCCGATTTTGGATTTAACGGCATTCAGCGCTGTTAAGACAACATATCCCAGCAGGGTGACCATGATCGCGATTTGCCAATAGCCAAGTCCGACCGACAAGCCAATCGAGGCTGAAAGCCAAAGGCTGGCGCCTGTTGTTAGTCCGCGAATTTTCCCTTTGGTGAATACCACCAAGCCTGCCGCCAAAAAGGCCACGCCGCTCGTTACGGAATCGACCAGGCGCAACGGGTCCATCTTCACGGCACTCTCATTCGCGACCGGCGTTTCAATGATGGTAAGCGCAATGAGCGCAAAGGCGGCGGATGCTAGACCCACAAGAATATTTGTGCGCAAGCCCGCTGTGTTTTTATGAAACTCGCGTTCGAGCCCAATAACCCCGCATAAAACAACCGTGCCAAAAAGCCTTATGGTTAGCGTCAGCCAACCGGGCCCATTCGTCACGAAAAATTCTTTATAGATACCTTCAAGCATGACCTATTTCTCTAGTTTTAAATGTGACTTGCGTCAACGGTTTGGGTCAAGGGGTTGATGAGAAAAACCAAAAATTCTGGAACATCAAGTGTGTTGGCGCGTTACTAAGATATCGGAAACAACAAAAGGAGTTCGATTATGACATATCATCAAACAGATCCTATGGTTTCCTCCAAGGATGTTGATGGCACGAAAGTGTTTAGCCTAACAGGCGAGCATATCGGCGATGTAGATCATCTGCTTATCGATAAGCAAAGCGGCCATATCGCCTACGCAATTATGACGTTTGGTGGCTTTTTGGGCTTAGGTGAAAGCGAATATGCGATTCCCTGGAAAAAGCTGAATTATGATACGGACAAAAAGGGTTATTTGACCGATATCACGAAAGATCAGCTGGAAGGGGCACCAGAGCGGACCAAAGACTGGTCCACCAACAACACTTGGCGCGACAGCACATACTTACATTACGGTGTGCCACCATACTGGATGTAAAAGAGAAAATTTTAGACGCGGGGGAAACTCCGCGTCGCTTTATTTAAAGTCTTCAAATTTTTCGAGTGCCGTTCGGTCATAGCCTTTTGAGGCGGTCCAAAGCTGTTTGGTATAGGCCTGACCCACTTCGCCTGAACGCAATTGATCGTCAGTTATTTCCTCGATGATCACGCCACGGTTCATGACAGCGATGCGACTACATAGATGCCCCACAACCGCCAAATCATGGCTGACCATAATATAGGTGAGCCCTCGCGATTTTTGTATGCGTCCGAGCAAATTCAAAATTTCAGCCTGAACGGAAACATCAAGGGCTGATGTTGGTTCATCAAGCAAAATGATTTTTGGTTCCAAAATCAACGCACGCGCAATGGCGACCCGTTGGCGTTGCCCACCAGAAACCTGATGCGGGTAGCGAAATCGAAACTCAGCGCCAAGACCAACTTCATCTAGCGCATCAATTATGCGCTGTTCTTGATTGTCGAAGCCGTGGATGGCCAACGGCTCTTTAAGCGTATCGTTCACCGTGCGACGCGGGTGCAAAGAACCGTAAGGGTCCTGAAAGACCATCTGCATCATTTTGCGTTGGGATTTGCTGCGCTTGCCAACAATGGTGTTGCCATCAACTTCAATTTTGCCGGTCCAATCGGGCACCAGCCCAACAATCGCTCGTAAAACGGTGGATTTTCCCGAACCACTTTCGCCAACAAGGCCGTAACTCTCGCCTTCTGCGACATCAAAAGACGCAGATTTAACTGCATGGATTGCGCTGGTTTTGCTGCCGAAATAAATATTGAGATCATCAACTTTGATCATGACAATATCCCATCCTCATTGAGCCAGTTTGGGTCCCTGTTCAAAATAGGCAATTCGCCATGATGGCCATCCATCTTCGGCAGGCAGTTCAATAATCCCTTTGTGTAAGGGTGCTTGGCGTTGTGCAGATCTTTGGCATCCAAAATTTCCAAAATTCTGCCGCCATACATCACCAACACCCGGTCGCAGAACGAAGAAACAAGGTTGAGATCGTGGCTGATCAACACAAGGCCCATCCCGCGTTCGCGTACCATATCGTCAAGTAAAGCCAGCACCTGCATTTGCACGGTTACATCAAGCGCCGATGTGGGTTCATCTGCAATCATCACCTGCGGGTCAGTGATCAGCATCATGGCGATCATAATGCGTTGCCCCATGCCACCCGACACTTGGTGGGGATAAAGATCATAGACTTTTTCTGGCTCGCGAATGCGCACCACGTCTAGCATTTTTAAAGCACGTTGCTGGGCTTCTGCTTTTGAGATTTTTTCATGCACCCGGCAAGCTTCAGCGATTTGTTTGCCGACGCAGACCACCGGGTTCAGTGAATATTTGGGGTCCTGCATGATCATTGAGATTTTGCTGCCGCGTATCTTGCGCATGTCGCGGGTTGAAGCCGTCATCAAATCTTTGTCGCCGAACATCATTTTGTCAGCGCTAATTCGGCCATTCCCCGCGGTTAGGCGCAAAAGCGCGCGACCTGTTTGGGATTTGCCTGATCCGCTTTCACCAACAATGCCGAGCCGTTCACGCCTTAGATCAAAACTGACATTTTTGACTGCATGGACATCGCCGCGCGGCGTCGAAAAATGAACGTTCAGATTTTCGACGGAAATAAGAGGGGCGTCGCTCATTCGCCGCCTCCACTGCGTGGGTCCAAGACATCGCGCAGCCCGTCACCCAATAGGTTGAAGCCAAGCGAAACAACCAGAATGGCAACACCGGGAATGGTGGGCACCCACCATTGATCCAGCAGGAAATCACGACCGGTCGAGATCATCGCGCCCCACTCAGCAAGGGGAGGTTGCGCGCCAAGTCCGAGAAAGCCAAGACCTGCCGCCGTCAGAATAATACCAGCCATATCCAAAGTAAGTCGGACAACAGTGGAAGATAGGCACATAGGCATAACGTGGGACATCAGAATACGAAGCTTGGAAGCCCCCTGAATTTCTGCTGCCATAATATATTCTGAATTTCGTACTGTTAGGGTTTCCGCTCGGGCAAGCCGCGCATAGGGCGACCATGAGGTCATCGCGATGGCCAGCACCGCGTTCTCCAGACCGGGGCCCAAAACCGCAACGAAGGCGAGCGCTAAAATCAGGCGCGGGAACGCCAGGAAAATATCGGTGATGCGCATCAATATGCGGTCAATCCAGCCGCCAAAAAGTCCAGCGGTTGTGCCAATGATCAAACCGATCGGCATCACAATTACAGACACCAAAAACACGATATAAAGGGTAACTTGGGATCCCCAAATAATCCGATCAAAAACATCGCGGCCCAATTCGTCGGTGCCAAACCAATGGTCCAATGTTGGGGGTTTCAAGCGATTTGCTAGATTTTGGGTGGACCCATCGTCTGACGTTATAATCGGTGCGAACGCCGCGATCAAAATCAAGCTGGCAACAATGATCAACCCGAGCATTGCGATGGGATTGGTTTTAAAACTCAGCCAGCCAATATAGGCGCGTTGACACCGTGCTTGAAACGCGCTGGCCGGTCGATCCGACAATAGCCATGCGCGTAAGCCTTGGGGCGCTGCGGTTGGGGACGAAGAATTTTCACTCATATGTTCTGTCCTCTAATTCGCACGCGGGTCAACCAAACGATAGAGGAGGTCGGACAACATGTTGATCCCCACAAAACTAACGCCGATTACCAATGTGCCACCAATCACCGCGTTCATATCCGCGTTAAACAAAGAGTTGGTGATATATTGGCCAATACCCGGCCATGCGAAAATGGTTTCCGTTAAAACGGAACCTTCCAAAAGGCTTGCATAGGTTAACCCGATGATGGTGATCAGTTGAACCAACACATTTCGGAAAGCGTGGGACCAAATAACTTCACGTTCGCTCAACCCTTTAACCCGGGCGGTCAAAATATATTCTTGATTGAGCTGATCCAGCATAAAGGAACGGGTCATGCGCGACAGATAGGCAAGCGAATAAACGGTGAGCATGGATGCGGGCAATATTGCGTGGCTGAAGGCGTTTTTAAACACGTCCCATTCCCCTGCAATGATCGCATCAATCATAATAATGCCGGTAATCGGGTCGACGATGCCGTCAAAGTAAAAGTCAAGCCGGCCAGGGCCAGGCAGCCAATCCAATTTGGCGTAAAACACCAAAAGCGCAACCATCCCCAGCCAGAACACAGGTATGGAGTGGCCGAGCAATCCAACCACGCGCACAACATGGTCAATCCATTTCCCCTGATTAACGGCTGCCAGGACGCCCATTGGAACCCCAATGAGAATGCCAGATATCGTGCCGAGTGTGGCCAGTTCTAAAGTGGCGGGGAAAAAGCGCAATATGTCTTCCATCACCGGACGTGATGTCATTACCGAAGTGCCAAAGTTGCCTTGCAGAATGTCGCGCAGGAAAAATAGATATTGCTGCCAAATCGGTTTATCGAGCCCAAGCTGCAAATACATCGCGTCATAAACATCTTGGGATGCGCGTTGGCCAACAATGGCAATCACCGGGTCATTGGGCATTATGCGGCCAATGACAAAGGTAACTGCGGTGAGCCCAATAATGGTCAGTGCGAGCATGGCCAGCACGCCACCAACTTGGCCGAGCCGATGCCAAAGGGGCGACCAGCCGGCCGCCCGTTTAGCTGTTTGAGACGTTTCAGACATTCAAACTGTCCTGATGACTAATTTTTGACAACAGTACGGTAGAACCCTTGGTCGGACGTGACCCCATTGATGAAGCCATCAACGTTATCGCGGCGACCCAACTGCCCAATTCCTTGGAACATAACAGTGAAGGGAGAGTCTTCACGTACATGTTTTTGCAGTTCCTGATAAATCTCATAGCGTTTTTCAGGATCAGATTCGGCTGCCGCCGCATCAGTCAATGCGGTAAGGTTGCCAGCATCCCAAGCATTCCGCCACGTTAGTTTACCTGTCAGTTGAGCATCAAAGCTATTGTCAGGATTGTGGGCAAACGCATCAGCATTTGAGTGTGGGTCAGAATAATCTGGTCCCCAATAAGCAACGATTAGATCGTGCTTACGTGCCCGATATTTTGGCCACAGGGTCGCGCCGTCTGACAAAACGATCTCTGCATTAATGCCAACTTCGCTCAATTTCGCCTGCACAGATTGCGCAACTTCTTTAAACGGAGACTGGTTCAATGTGTCGATGGTGATTTTGGCGTCTGGTGCCAAATTGGCTTTTGCGACCAATTCCTTGGCTTTTGCCATATCATGGGCAAATGGGATTTCTGCACTTGCCGCCCACATGCCTGTTGGCCAGAACGATTGGTGGGTTTTATATTGGCCATCAAGGAATGAGCTAACCATACCATCATAATCAACAATATGGCGCAGCGCTTGGCTGACATTTGGATCAGACAGAATTGGGTTTTCCATGTTGGTGGCAAGATACATCACAGTGCCCTGTGGATATGTATCAATATCAACGCCTTCTTTGCCCTTAAGCCCTTTGATTTGATCGGTGGTCAAATCCATCGCCGCATCAACGTCGCCTTTTTCAAGCAACAAACGCTGTGCAGATGCTTCTGGAACGTGACGGATAACCACACGTTTCATTGCTGGCGCGCCATGGCGATCATTTGGATTGGCTTCAAGCATAATCAGCTCGTTAGCCTTCCAAGATTTCAGCATAAAGGGGCCAGAACCCGCAGAATGGTCTTTGAGCCAACCATAGCCCATATCACCATCTACTTCATTCTCTTGCACCAGCTTCATATCAACAACCGAGCCAACATTGGCCGACAACAGGTTTAGCACCAATGCCGGTGAAAGGTCCGCCAAAATATTGACTTCAACAGTAAGCTCGTCGAGCGCTTTTACGGCCTCATCAACATTTTCCTCTGTCCAGCCAATTTGCTTGAAGATAAAGGACGGTGTTTTGTTGAGTTTGATCACGCGGCCAAGTGAGTAGGCCACATCAGCAGCTGTCACCGGGTTGCCGGAGTGGAATGTCATGCCTTCGCGCAGTTTTAACGTGATCGTTTTTCCATCTTCAGAAAACGAATAGCTATCTGTCGCGCCGCCAACCAGTTTGGTTAGATCGTCAGGCTCAAACATCATCACGCGTTCGTAAATGTTGGCAACTACGCGACCGCCGGTAAACTCAAAAGTTTCAGCGGGATCAAGCGTAATAACATCAGCCGTGTTGCGGGCAATTACAAATGTATCACCCGGCGTGTCGGCAAAAACCGGTATCGCGGTTGAAGCTAAGAGCGCCGCCGCGAGCGACAGCCCTTTGATTGAATGGTTGAATTTCATCATTCCCTCCCTCAAGGTCTTTACAAGTGTTGGTTCGCCACCACAGTTTTTTGTCTTTTCACGCAGTGAAGAATTTACGACCATCATGGTCGAAAAACGGTATGTAGTTTTACGTATCTCCAAATCCATCATAATTTTTTTACTAAGTGTGCTGTTGGTTCAAACAATTTGTCAATCGCAAATACTTTAACCCTGTGTAATTTGAGGTGGGTATTGTGGGGTGATGGGCTAAGTAACTGAAATAAAACAAAAAAATAAAGTGAATTTTTTGGATATAATATACAGTTTTAATTTCCCCTGCACCAACTTATTCAAACAAGCTAGATCGGTTTAAGTGTGTTCCAATAATTCAGAGTGCGGAATTTGTGTTCTAGAGCGATCTGCCAAATTGGTTATAAGTGCCTTTCAAGAGGTCACTTATTGCGAATGTGGCGCTTAGGTATTTCAAATTAGAGCACCCATAAGAGGGTTTATGAAAAAAGCATTTGGGCAAATTCTAAAATCACCAACCAGTTTGGCAATCACTGGGTTCGCAGGATTTTTAATCCTTTATCATCAGCCTTTTGGTTTGGGTCCGACACAAGCGTCTGCCATAACAATGAATATTCTTACCTGAGCAGCGAGCTCTGTTGAATGTAGATTTAGTCCGAAGATCTTTGACCGGAAAAGACAGCGCGCGGCCTTATCAGCTTTCCCTTTTTCCGTTGCTCGAAAATATGGGCAATCCAGCCCGCCATTCGACCAAGCGCAAATATGCCCAGACCACATCCGCGCGGCAAGTTGAGATGCACCTCAACCATTGCCAGGCCAAAATCCAGGGTTGGGGACGCCCTGGTTCTGTCCAGCACAAACTTTGCAATATCTTCCCAATCATCCGGCCTGCCGCACGCGTTCATCAGGGCCAGAGCGCGGGGGTCTCCATTTGTATAAAGCGGGTGGCCAAACCCAGGCGGTACAGCGTTTTGCGGCGCCAACTTTTCACGTTCAAGAACGGGCGTTGAGTTGAATTTATCTACCCATTCTCGCGTTCGGTCGGTCATGCCGCCATGCAAGTCACCGGATAATGTGGCGGCCCCAGCAAGCAAAGCGGCAGGCAGGTTCGCACCCGCCGAAGCAGCAACTCGAGCCGCATAGGTGGAGGCGTTCAACTCGTGGTCAGCGCAAAGTATAAGAGCTTGCTCAATGATAGATGCCGCGTCGTGGTTGGCACTCCATTTGTCACTGACCAATTGCGCAATTGAACGGCTGGGGTCATCCTGTTCAATATCGGCAACGACCAAAGCGGCTTGCCGGAGCAGACGGCGAGCGGTCTGAAGGCCTCCCTTTGAACCGACATTGCCGCTTTCAAACGCGAGCATCATCGTTAATCGTTGAATGGGCGACCAACCTTTTGGGAGCAAAAGCCTGTCGAGTTCAGCCAAAGGCGCCACGCCCTTAAATTTCTCGCCCACCAGCAATGCAAACACATGCTCAAAATCATGATTTTTGGCAAGCTCTGTTGCATTATGCCCCCGGTAAAATAGGTGTTGATCTCGAATTTTGGTAATCGCGGACTGTAAAACAGGCTCGCCCCAACTGATGGTTGAAGCGGCAACGTCCTTGCGCGATCGTCCTTTGAACTTTCGTATTTTGAGCGCAGCTAGATCATCTTGATGATAGAGACTTTTTCGGCCGTCCTGCGGATGGGGAATTTTGCGGATTAGACCCCGGCTCACATAAGCGTAAAGCGTATCTGCTGAAATGCCGACTTGTTGACATACTGCATTCGCGTCGACCGAATATGGATGGGCGGTATCACCATTTTTCATATTGATTATCTTGATCAAGATTGACCAGAACGTAAAGCCCTGTTTTCTTCGTTTCAACACGGAGCCAAACCATGACCAATCCCTTTTTGAGCGAAATAGTTGCAAATCTACGTCTTGGCGTAGAAGTCAACGAAATGAACTGCGTGATTGAAAATGCTCAAAAGTTGCCCAGTTGGTTTGACGTTTCAAGTTTGGCTTCGGCTTCGCTTGTTGGCGTTAGTGAGGCGTTGAGAGTACTTATGTTCGCGCATGATAATGCGTGGACCCCCACAATAAGTGTGGACCAACGCCTTGCCTCACATTGGTTCGCCCAAAGCCTATATCTGGTTGATCGCGACCCGCCTGCGGTTTGGGATAATATTGCAGGGGATTATCGCTCCAATTCAGGGTGGATAAGACTGCACACGAATGCGCCTCATCATAAAGAAGCGGCCCTAAATGTGTTGGGTGTTGAAGCCAACAGAATGAAGGTTGCAGCCGCAGTTCGTAAGTGGGACGGGTTGGCGCTTGAAACCGCCATTGTGAATGCAGGCGGCTGTGCCGCGCAAATGCGATCTATCGACGATTGGGCAGTTCACCCGCAAGGGGAGGCGCTTAAATCAGAGCCATTGATCGCTTGGCAAAAGCCTCAAGGCGCACATCAATCAAACTTTGTTCTCCAAAACTTCAAAAGACCGCTTAAGGGCCTCAAAGTGCTCGATCTCACGCGCGTCATCGCAGGACCTGTGGCCACAAGAACGCTTGCGGGGCTTGGGGCAACGGTTTTGCGTTTGGACCCGGTTTGGTGGGACGAACCTGGCCTTTATGAGGAGATGACGATTGGCAAAACTTGCGCCCATCTTGATCTAACTCAGCGTACTAACCGTCTCCATTTCACCGACTTGTTGAAGAATGCCGATGTTCTTGTGCATGGGCTTCGCGCGGATGCATTGAAAAGACTTGGATTTTCATCGGCTCAACGCCAAAAAATTAATCCTGCATTGATCGATGTTGCCCATAACGCTTATGGGTGGACCGGGCCTTGGGCGAATAGAAGGGGCTTTGATAGTTTGGTTCAAATGAGTTCGGGAATTGCAGATTTCGGTATGAAGAAGGGCCAACACGTCAAACCCACACCTTTGCCGGTGCAAGCGCTGGATCATGCCACGGGATATCTTGTTGCTGCTGCCGTTTTATCGGCCTTGGCTCAATCCAAATTGAACGGCCATGCCAGCGCGGCACGTCTTTCGCTGGCCCGTGTGGCGCAAATGCTGACGCAAACTGGCGGGGATCATGCCAGCGGTGATGTTGCAGAACTGTGCAATAACGATTTTATAGCCGAACGCGAGCAAACTCATCTGGGCGGTGCAAAACGTTTAAAATTTCCCTTAAAAATAGATGGCGTGGATTTCGCTTGGGATGTACCGGCGGGCTCCTTGCGAATAGCAAAGGCCAATTGGCCGGAAACGTGATCGATAAATGTTGTTAATGCCTGTCCAATAGTGGTTTGACCTCTCTCATCTAAAATGTGATGGTTTGAAAAATATAGAGCAGAGAACGCGCCATTCCGGACGTTCTTTTCAAACCGAAATGATTGAGGGGCCACGCCAAATGGCGCGTGTGCGGGGTGTTTATGAGCAAAATTGCATGGATTGGTTTGGGTGTTATGGGCGCGCCAATGGCCGCGTACCTTAAAAAGGCTGGCCATCAAATTACGGTTTACAATCGCACCACTTCACGGGCTGAGGCGTGGGTGAAATCAAACGGCGGCGAAATGGCTTTAACGCCTTCACAAGCAGCAAAAGACTGCGATTTTGTTTTTGCGTGTGTCGGTAATGATGATGATTTGCGCGCGGTCACTGTTGGTGACGACGGGGCGTTCCAGTCCATGCCAAAGGGATCGGTCTTTGTCGATCACACAACGGCAAGCGCCAGTGTTGCGCGTGAACTTTGTGACAAGGCAAAATCGCAAGGAATTGGGTTTATTGATGCGCCAGTATCCGGCGGCCAAGCCGGTGCCGAGAACGGCGTTTTAACGGTCATGTGTGGTGGTGACGAAGATGTATTTAATCGTGCCGCCCCGCTCATTGATGCTTTTGCCCGATCCTGCCAATTGTTGGGGCCATCGGGTTCTGGTCAACTCACAAAAATGGTCAATCAGATCTGTATCGCTGGCGTGGTGCAGGGCTTAGCTGAAGGCATGAACTTCGCCCAACGCGCTGGGCTTGACGGGGAAGCTGTACTTGATGTGATCTCGAAAGGGGCCGCTGGATCTTGGCAAATGGAAAATCGCGGTAAAACGATGCTTGAAGATGAATTTGAGTTCGGATTTGCTGTGGATTGGATGCGCAAAGATCTGGGCATGTGTTTGGCCGAAGCGGACAGCAACGGTGCGTCCCTTCCTATGACGGCGCTTGTCGATCAGTTCTATAAGGACGTGCAGTCAATGGGCGGCAATCGATGGGACACTTCAAGCCTTATGCGTCGCCTTACAAGGGACAAATAGGGCTACATATAATTTTTGCAATGCGGAAATGATGTTCTAGGTCCAGTGCGCCGCCGGGCTGCCGGCGGGCAGGGCATACGCCTCAATCTGATTTCGACCATGTGTTTTGGCGTGATACAGTCTTGTATCCGCAATCGCGTAAACGTCATGCGATCCACGGCCTTCTCGCGACAAGGCAATGCCGCCGCTGGTCGATACTTTTAGGTCCGGTTCGATGGATTGCCAATCCCAAGAGCTGATATGTCGTCGGATGCGCTCGCACACAATGATCGCTGAATCTTGGCTGGTATTCGGCATCAAAATTGCAAATTCTTCACCCCCAATGCGGGCGACGATGTCGCCTTTTCGGGTATGTTCTTCCAAAATATCGGCAACAAATCGCAAAACGTCGTCGCCAACCAAATGAGAATAATTGTCGTTGATCCGCTTGAAGTGATCCAAGTCCAAGACGGCGATTGCATATTTTATGCCCCGGTCCGCATCATATTGCAGCAAAGCCTGATCGAACGCCCGTCTATTGCACAAACCCGTAAGCGCGTCCTTATAGGCTTCTTCCGTCATGCGCTCTGCATGTACGGTGGCTTGCTCAAGTTGGTCGCGCATGTCTTTCACATTCGCTTTATATGCAGCCATCCGGTCCTGCCAATAAGCGCGCCTTGCCAACGAGCTTTTGAATTGAGCGTGATATGTTTTGTGCGCGTTCAGTGCATTCTCAAATTGTCCCGCCGCTTCATAGGCTTCAGCCATCCGGCGTTGGGCGTTCATAACGTGGTCCGCATCTGGATTGGCCTCTGCCGCTTTAAGGGCCTCAAGACCAAACTGAATGGCTTTTTCGCTGTTGCCGCGTCGGTTTTCAACCTCACTCTTGGTGTACAAAAAGTGGACGATGCCAATGTCCATCAACCCTTGAGGTAAATTCTCCGCCGCAGACATTAACTCGTCTGCATATTCAAACTCTTGCTGGACAGCGGCGCATTCTGCCGCATTGCAATACCCGATAAATAGATACCAAAGATTGCCCTCTTCCTTTGCTGTTTCAATAGACTGTTTTGTCCACATCAATGCAATTTGAAAATGGTCATGATGAGCTTGCTTATCGCCTTGCTCAAAGGCGCTGTCCCCCATGCGGGTATGGAAAAATCCCTGATGCAGCGTAAAGACGGGACGAAGAGCGGGAAAGTCATGCTCATCCTGCAATGCGTTTGCCCGATCCATAAGATCTTGTGCTTTTTCAAAGTTGGAGCCTTGAACAAAAAGTATGGCCTGCAGATCAAAAGCGCGAGCAAGCAACTCATTGTCATTGTGGGCTTTCGCCCAGGTTTCAACTTCTGCAAGTTCGGTGTAAGCGTCGTCGGTCAACCCCAGTTGCAAAAGAATGCGCCCATGAACAAACTGAGCGAACGCGAACAATTTGGAATCGTTAAGTTCGGGAATAATGGCAAGTGCTTTGTGGATGTAATCCATTGCCAATTGTGGTTTTTGCAGCCAGCGCTGGGCACGCGCAATTTCAATTTGCGCGCGCGCAATAAGGTGCGGTTCGCCAAGGTCCTTAGCAAGCCGCAAAGCCTTTAAATTGCGCTGAAGAGAAGTTTTAGGACTGCCATCCAAATACTTTTGGATCGCGTCCTTCATCAACGCTTCTATTTTTTCCCGTTCCGACACTAAGCATCCAGTGTATTTTTTTGGATTTCCAACAATTGCAGCAGTCTAGCGAAAATTGGTTAACGCCAAGTGGCTAAATTTTGTGCATTTAACCTCTTATTGTAGTGATATTTGGTCATCAAATCCCCCATAGAATTTACGCTTTGAAGTTGCAAGTAATTGTACTTATTAGGTAAAATAAAAGCACTGAAGAATGAGCAGCCGAGCGTTCATTTCGAGGGGAAATGTCAAAAAGGGTTAAACAAATTTGAGTGTTAGGATCGACTTAAAGCGAGAATTGAGTGTAGCTGCTCGCGCGGCCGGGCAATAACGTGTTTGAATTGCGTTGGTTCCCAGCTGCAAAATTATCCCTCTAAGCTACACACTTTAAGTGGTTTCAGCCAACAGCGCCGCGAGCTGATCTGTGGCCGCGACACTGGTCATCACGCCCGGTGATAACCTTAAAGTTGCACCTCGACAGTCGGCGTAAAGGTCCGCCTCTCGCATGGTTGTAAGAAATGATTGCACTCGTTCAACTGTCTGAAATTGGACCATGACGCTGCCGCCGCGATTTTTCGCATCGCTGGGGGAAACAAGCTTTAGGCCGGTATCTTTTATGGCATCTAGTATTTTTTGAGACAGACTTCTGTTGTGCTTGAGCAGTTCGACTTTATCCAATGCTGCGTGCCATTTTAATGCCGGAACAGTCGCGGCAGCCGAAAGAATGCTTGGCGTGCCATTGTCGAACCTACGTATGTCGTTTGCGAACTCAAATGTGTCTAAAGCCCAGTTGAACGGATTGTCTTGGCTAAACCATCCTCGAACTTCTGGCGTACACTCCACAATAAGTTCTGGTCGCACATAGAGCATACCTGCCCCCGGGGTGCCACACATCCATTTTAGGCTGGTTGAAATCGCAAAATCAACGCGCGGCGCATCAACCGAAAACGGCAAAAGGCCGGCCGCTTGGGTAATGTCCACCCCAACAAGACTGCCCATGTCGCGCCCATGCTGGGCAAGGCGCTCCAAATCAGCCTTATGAGAAGTTGTTGAGCTGACCCAAGTGACCAAGGCGAGCGCTACGTCTTTATCCCAATGGGCAATAAAATCGTCGTCATCCACCCAAGAGGCGCCCTGCCGCATGGCCACAGTTTCCAGCTCAAATCCCAATTTTTGCTGCAACCCGGTTAAAAGGAAATGATTTGACGGAAAGCAATCTGCCCCAACCAGCACCTTGCAGCCACGAAGCATATTGTCAGGCAGTGAAGTGATGAGCATGTGCATGCCCTGCGTGACATTTTCACAGCTTGTAACCGATCCACTTGCCGCTCCGATAAGTGCGCTCCATAAGCGAATGAACTCTGCACGTTGCCCAAGTAAATAGTCCCATTGTTGGTCGTTAACGGCGCTCCAAACCTGCGCAAACGTTGAAGTCGCTTCAGCAAGATCTCGGCCCTTTTGAGGATATTGGCCAATCGAGTGATATAAAAAATATCCGTCATCCTTCGTTGCGCTGCGATCTTCCATTAATTCCCTGCTTAGCTCTGTTTGTCGTTGATTTTCCAGCTGTCGATCCATCCAGGATCCACAAAATTTCGGGTTCGCCATCGTTCACACTGGTTGACGAAATTCTGATCTTATCGTATACAGAAATTAAGATACTACAAGCTTAAAGGATATCCAAAATTAGGAATTCGTTGAAAGCTGGGGGTCTTGAATTTGAATTACGAGTTAAATTGTATACAGTTGATGTAGCAGACAACCGGAAAATGAGGATTTAACTTCTCGATGTCAGGCGTTAAGAACACAAATTCCGGTGCCGCTGGTGGCGCGCGCAAGCAGAGCGTTCATATCCATGATGTTCTGATGGGGCGCATGCAGCGCGGCGAAATTGCCCCAAATTTTAGGCTGGTTGATACAGCTGTTGCAGCAGAGTTTGGTGTTTCTCGTATGCCGGCGCGTGATGCGTTGATGCGCTTATCCCATGAGGGCTATTTAGAGGCAACAACGCGGGGTTTCGTTTTGCCACGCATGTCTCACCAAGAAATTTTGGAAACGTTTGATCTTCGCCGATTGTTGGAGCCGCGCGGTGCCGCCTTGGCCGCTCAGGCGATCAGTGATGAGCAAATTGTAAAACTCAAACAAACGCTGATTGAAGCGCGTGTTGCAACCGATTGCGGCAATTCTGAACTTTTGTTCAAAGCAAGCGAGCGATTTAGGAACGGGTGGATATCCGCCATTCCAAACGGATCGTTACGTAGCGCGATTCAGCGGTACATGACCCAAGTACAAGCGGTGCGGATGATGACTTTTGTTGACCCCAAAAATCATCCCCTGATCACCTCTGGAAACGCAGAACTTTACGAGGCTTTCTCCAGTCGAAACGGTGTCGCTGCATATGACAGTATCACGCGTTTTGTTTATGTGGGCGAAAGCGCCTATTTGGATGCAACAAAGCAACAAGACCAAACAACAAAGAACGCCGCAACAATAGCATAGCGGCGCCAAAAATATATGCGTGATAGGGAGCGCAAACCATGAATGAAGTAAGAGCAGAGGTCCGTCTGCCCACACAAAACCTAGCCGCAGATTTGCCGTTTTACACGAAGACATTGCAAATGCGTCTGGATATGATTTACCCGGCTGACAACCCGGAAGTCGCTGTGCTTTCCGGCCATGGTTTGCGTGTTCGGATCGAAAAAGGCGCTGCAGAAGCGCCCGGCACTTTGCGTATACTGACAGATAACCCTAATTCCTTTGCCGATGGTGAGCGCAAGCTAGTTGCGCCAAACGGTACGAAGATCGAAATTGATGAGTTAAACCCGCCGCTTGTTTTGCCGGAAACCGATCACGCATTTGTTGTACGCAAACTGGCTGACCAAGCGCCTTGGGTCATCGGTCGTGCGGGCATGGCATATCGCGATCTTATTCCTTCACGGCTGGGTGGCGCGATGATTGCGTCTCATATTCGGGTGCCGGACGGTCCAGTTCCAGACATGGTGCATTTCCACAAAGTTGGGTTTCAACTCATATTTTGCATTCGCGGATGGGTTGATGTTTTGTATGAAGATCAGGGTGATGTTAGACGTCTTCATGCCGGTGATTGCTTTATTCAACCGCCGACAATTCGACACCGTGTGATGCACGCCGCCGAAGGGATTGAGGTCATCGAGATCGGGGTACCTGCCGAGCATGTAACCCAAATTGATCACGATATGAGCTTGCCCACACCAACATTGCGGCCTGATCGCGAATGGGATGGGCAACGTTTTGTCCATAGTTTGGCAAAGGACGCTAAATTTACCCCATTCCGGGTGCCTGGTTTTGAAGCGCGTGACACAACAATCAATGAAAATACCAAAGGTGTTGCCTGCGTAAAAGTCGCCCGCCCAACCGGCGCACCAACCGTTTGGACAAAACACAATGGCGACATTTTATTCAATTTTGTGATGTCCGGCGAGATGACGTTGGAAGGCGAAGGCAAAGAGCCCTATCGTTTAACTCAAGGCGATGCATTTGTTATTCCGCCGGGAATGGCAACGCGATATGCGGATCCAACTGATGAGCTTGAATTGCTCGAAGTCAATCTGCCAGGAGAGTTTGAAACAGAACTACTTTAATTCGAATAAGCCGAATAACTAAAAATAAAAGACGGCAATGTTCGAGAAACACAGGATTATTAGGGAGGACTATAAAATGAGAAAACTCACAACATTGATTGCCACAGCAGCTTTGCTCAGCAGCACCGCTTTGGCAACAGCAGGCGACACTAAAGTCGGCATTTTGATGGACATAACTGGCCCCATCGCCAACTTTATTCCACCATTGCAAAACGCCACCAATTTGGCCGTGAAACAAGTGAACGCCCAAGGCGGTTTGCTTGATGGCAACGCCGTTGCGGTGTTTGGCGATACAACAGGTACATCCCAAGGTGCGGTTGATGCGGCACAAAAGCTCGTCAATATTGAGAACGTGCCGGTTGTTATGGGCGCGCTTATGTCAGGCACCACAATTGCTGCCGCTGAAGCTGTGTTCATTCCTTCTGGCGTGGTTCAACTCTCGCCAACAGCAACATCTCCGGCGATGACAAATCTTGTCGATAATGATCTGGTTTACCGCATCGTGCCATCTGACAATTATCAAGGTGAAATTCTTGCCAAAATGGTCCTGGGTGAAGGCATTAAAAAGGTCGCTGTTACCTATGTAAACAACGATTATGGCGTTGGTATTGGCCAAACATTTATCGAAGCCTACAAAGCAGCTGGCGGCGAAATTGTTGCTGAAAGTAAGCACGAAGAAAAGAAAGATTCTTATCGTTCTGAACTCGCGAGCTTGGCAAAAGGCGATGCTGAAGCACTGGTTGTGGTTGCATATGCTGGCGACAGTGGCGGTAAAATCGTAAAGCAAGCGGCCGAAGGCGGCCTATTCACGCGCTTCATCGGCACTGATGGATTGCGCGATGAATTGTTGATCAAAAATGTTGGCCCAGAAATTTTGAGCACATCGTTTTTCTCATCACCAACTTCACCTGGTGACAACCCAGCCCAAGCAACATTGCACGACGCGTACAATGCAGAATATGGCGACGGGGCAGACAAAGCGTTTGTTGACCAAACATATGACGCAACGTTCCTAACAATGTTGGCGATTGAACAAGCTGGTTCTGCTGATCGAAGCAAAATGGCTCAAGCCTTACGCGATGTGGCTTCTGCGCCGGGCGTAAAAGTTGGGCCAGGCGAATGGGAAAAAGCTAAGGCCCTAATCGCTGCGGGAACCGACATTGATTATGATGGTGCTGGCGGCACATATGACTTTGATGCAAACGGCGACGTAAGCGGTTTCATCGGAAAGTTTGTGGTTGACGGTAGCTCGTACAAACAAACTGAAATCGTCCAATAATCGGTCGATAGGTCAGGTTTGTGATTCAGCTAGAAAATATCTGTGTCGATTTTGGCGGCTTGCGTGCGATTGATGACGTGAGTTTTAAAATCGACGCGGGTCGCATCACGGGGCTTATCGGTCCAAATGGTGCGGGAAAAACCACCGCCTTCAATGTGATTGCAGGTGCCCTAAAACCAACTTCTGGCGGTATCATTCTTGATGGTCAAGATATAACAAACCTAAAACCGCACCAGCGCGCAAATCGCGGGCTGGCGCGCACTTTTCAAATTCCGCACGAGTTTGCAAAACTCACAGTGCTTGAAAACCTAATGGCCGCTGCATCAGCGCCAGTTGGAGAAAACGTTTTCAACGTTGTTTTTCGACGTGGGCTTTTTGTAGCCGAAGAACGTGAAATTTATAATACGGCAAGAGAAACCATAAGCCTTTTGGAACTCGACCATGTTCGGGATGAACAGGCCGGCAATCTTTCCGGCGGGCAAAAAAAGCTTGTTGAACTTGGCCGTGCGCTCATGCGCGATCCCAAAATAATTCTGCTGGATGAAATCGGGGCAGGCATCAACCGCACATTGTTGGGCAAATTGGCAGACAAACTTCAACGACTTAACGCTGAACGAAAATTGACATTTTGTCTTATCGAACACGATTTGGATTACGTTTCCAAACTTTGTGACCATGTGCTTGTTATGGCGCAAGGCAAGTTGCTCACGCAAGGTACAGTGGACGAAGTTCGGCGCGATGAGCGTGTGATTGAAGCCTATTTCGGTGGCGGAAAATATGAGGCTCAATCATGAGTGTGCTTTTGGAAGTGAAAGACCTCACGGCAGGATATGGCGGCGTGCCAATTATTGAAGGCATATCATTTGATGTGTTCACGAATGAGATCGCCGTTATTTTGGGGCCAAACGGCGCCGGTAAGTCAACTGTGCTGAAAACCATTTTTTCGCTAACGACAATTCTTGGCGGCTCCATCACGTTGGATGGCCAAGATATTACCGCGCGAAAAACGTCAAAGCTTGTCTCGATGGGCGTTTCAGTCGTGCCGCAAAGTCACAATGTGTTCCCCAATCTCACGGTCGATGAGAATTTGGATATAGGCACCTATGCGGCACCCCCAGCGGATAAGGTCGCGACGCGCGAAAAAATCTTGAGCCTGTTTCCTGACTTGCGCGACAAACTCGGGCAACCTTCCGGTGAGCTATCCGGCGGTCAGCGCCAAATGGTGGCGATTGGCCGAGCGCTAATGTGTGAGCCTACGTTGCTTTTGCTTGATGAACCCACGGCTGGCCTGTCGCCTGCATACTTGGAACGAATTTTTGATTTGCTCTTGGATGTTCGAAAAACTGGGGTCACCATATTGATGGTTGAGCAAAATGCACGGCAAGCTTTGCAAATCGCAGACCATGGTCACGTATTCGTCACTGGCAAAAACTTCGCTTCGGGGACGGGTCAGGAACTGCTGGCAGACGACAATGTCAGAAAATCGTTTTTGGGCGGAGCCGCATCATGATTGAATTCATCAATTTCTACCTGTTTCCCGCTCTGGCGATCGGCAGTATTTATGCGCTGGGTGCTGTTGGCATTTCCATGATTTTCGGCATCCTACGGTTTGCGCACTTTGCTCATGGCGACTTGATGACTGTCGGGGTTTACGGCGTGTTCGCGGCAAGTGTGGTGTTGCCCGTAAATCCGCTTCTATTGGTGCCATTTGGTGTGGCCTTGGCCATTGGCGCAGCGCTGTTCGTTGATAAGGTTTTCTATCAACCCTTGCGAAAATTACCGACGATCTACACGGTTATTTCGTCGTTTGGCGTCGCTTTGATTTTTCGCTCGTTGGTCCAGCTTTTTGGCGGTTCAGAAAACCAAGTCTTTGGAACTGGTATTCGGCCGCCGATTATTTTGTTCGATACATTTCGGATTTCCAGTTTGCATGTGCAGGCCGTTGCAACCACCGCGGTTATCGCCATTGCGCTTCACTATTTCTTGTCCAAAACAATGACCGGTCGCTCCATGCGCGCTGTGGCAGATGATCCCGAATTGGCCCAAGTGTCAGGCTTGGACACCGAAAAGGTTGTACGCTGGACGTGGATTATCGGCGCGGCCCTAGCGGCAATCGCCGGTGTTTTTGCTGGATTAGATACGAGCGCCCATCCCAATCTTGGCTGGAACCTATTGATGCCCATGTTTGCGGCTGCAATTTTGGGTGGCATTGGTAAGCCGATGGGAGCCATGGCAGGTGGGTTCATTATTGGCTTGGCAGAAGAATTGTCGTCCTATCACTGGATCGGCGACGACGCGCTAATTTCCCCATCATACAAAACCGCCGTAGCATTTGTGATTATGATTGGATTGCTGATCTTTAGGCCGCAAGGTCTGTTTAAAGGGAGGTTGCTCTGATGGAAATGACAGGGCTTTTCTTCTATCTCGTCAGCATTTTAATCGCCGGTGGCATTTACGCGCTGTTATGTTTGGCGCTGAATATTCAGTGGGGCATGGGCGGTGTGTTTAACGCCGGGATTGCGGGTTTTTTTGCAACAGGCGCATACGCCTCAGCGATTTTAACCACCAGCGAGTCAGCAAAACACGTCGGTGGTTTTGATCTTCCAGTGGTCGTTGGCTTGGCTGGCGCAGCGGTAATTTCGGGTTGCGTTGGCTGGCTCGTTGCCAAGATCTGCATTCGGCTAAAAAGTGACTATTTGGCGATGGCCTCTATAGGTATCGCTGAAATTCTGCGATTGATAATTGTAAATGAAAGTTGGTTGACCAACGGCGCTCTAGGGCTTTCTGGGGTTCCTCGCCCGTTGGCCGGTTTGGCATCCGGACGCGCAGCAGATATCGTTTTCTTGGCATTCATCTGGGCCATAGTGCTCGTCGTATTTTTGTTCTCGCAAAGACTTTATGACAGTCCATGGGGGCGCAGCTTGCGTGCCATTCGCGACAATGAAACATCCGCTTCTGCAGCTGGTAAGGACGTTGAAAAATTTCGCATCCAAACATTTGTAATTGGCTGCGCGGTTATGGGTGTCGCCGGTGGACTTTCAGCCCACTATTTCCGCTTTTTATCGCCATCCGCGACCGACCCAATGTTGGTGACGTTTCTGGTGTGGGTTATGCTGATGGCAGGCGGTTCTGGGAATAATAAAGGGGCCATCGTTGGCGCCTTGGTTATTTGGTTCCTTTGGTCGGCAACTGAAATCTTTACCAACAGACTGCCACCCGAATGGATTACTCGCAGTTCGTTTATTCGAATGCTGCTGGTTGGTTTGTTGCTGCAATTCGTGTTGCAGCGTTTTCGGTCTGGGATCATTCCCGAGAAAGCCCCAAAACTTCGATACACCAAAAAAGAGTGAGCGCACGTCCAATGCCGCTTTTGCAGGTGGTGGGATGGCGAATTGTATAAACTAGGGAGGACGTAATGAATTCTACTGAATTGTTAGCCCAATTTGGCGATCTTTTGCTAAATGACGGCATAGAAATTGTGGACCTATCCGCCGTTTTGGGACCGGAAACGCCGCTCCTAAAGCTTCCGCCAGAACTGGCGGTTGATACGCCTAAAATTGAAATCCATTCTATTTCCGCCTATGACGATAAAGGGCCATGGTGGGCATGGAACTGGCTTAAGCTTGGCGAACATTCGGGCACCCATTTTGATGCGCCCATCCATTGGATCACCGGCAAAGATTATGCCGATGGCGCAACCGACACCATTCCGCCCAAGAACTTTGTTGCCCCTGCAAATGTCATCGATTGCTCTAAAGAAGCTGCAGCCGATCCAGATTTCTTGTTGACCGCTGATCACGTCAAAGCCTGGGAAGCTGAGCATGGTGACATTCGAAAAGGCGAATGGGTTTTGATGCGGACCGACTGGTATAAACGCAATGGGTCCGAAACAGCGTTCTTGAATGCCGATGAAACCGGGCCGCATACGCCCGGACCGACTGCAGACGCCATTGAATATGTTATTTCAACAGGCGCAATTGGCTGGGGCAGCGAAACGATTGGCACGGACGCTGGCCAAGCCGGTGGTATGGAGCCGCCATTTCCAGCACATAGCTTGATGCATAAAGCCAACAAATATGGCTTAGCGAGCCTTTCGGGTCTTGATCGGTTGCCAGCAAAAGGGGCCACCCTTATCGCAGCGCCGCTTAAGATTAAGCATGGCACAGGCAGTCCAACGCGCGTTCTGGCACTGGTGCCGCGTCGCTAGCAGTGCAGCAACCTTAGGGGCTTAAAAATGGCAGAAAGATCTTTCGTCAAAGAAGTTGAAAAACTTCGGCTTGGAGAGGGTGAAGACTTCTCCGGCGAAGGTATTTTGGCCATTACTAAAGCCTTGCTCCAGTGCGGCGTTGGCTATGTTGGTGGCTATCAAGGCGCGCCGATAAGCCACCTGATGGATGTGCTGGCCGATGCCCAAGACATTCTTGGCGAGTTGGGCGTTCATTTTGAAGCAAGCGCCTCTGAAGCCACGGCGACAGCGATGCTTGCCGCATCTGTCCACTATCCAATTCGCGGTGCAGTCACGTTTAAATCCACCGTGGGCACCAATGTGGCTTCTGACGCTTTGGCGAACCTTTCCTCGGGTGGCGTAAAGGGCGGGGCGCTGATTATTGTGGGCGAAGACTATGGCGAAGGCTCTTCCATCATGCAGGAGCGTAGCCACGCTTTTGCCATGAAAAGCCAAGTCTGGCTGCTTGATCCTCGCCCCAATCTGCCCTCAATAGTTGATGCAGTTGAAACCGGTTTCGAACTGTCAGAAGCATCAAACACACCCGTTATGCTTTTGGTGCGCATACGTTCGTGCCATGTCCACGGGCATTTTACCGCTAAAGACAATAAAGTGCCTGAAATGAATGTTGCGGATGCGCTAAACAACCCGCAACGCGACACGAAACGTATTGTCCTTCCGCCAGCGTCTTATCTCCATGAAAAAGAGAAAATTGAAGAGCGGCTTCCCGCCGCGATCCAATATTTGAAGACGCATGAGATCAACGAAAAGTTCGGACCTGAAGGCGCCAAAATCGGCATTGTCCTTCAAGGGGGAATGTACAACGGCGTGATCCGCGCGTTGCAACGTTTAGGCCTGGCAAACACCTACGGTGCGACCAAGGTGCCGCTTTATGTGTTGAACGCTGTTTACCCCCTGGTTGAAGATGAGTTTCTGGCATTCTGCGCCGACAAAGAAAACATATTGATTGTTGAAGAAGGTCAGCCAGATTATCTGGAACAGGCCTTTTCCGCCATGTTGTTTAAGGCGCAAGAAACCGTAAAAATCAGCGGCAAAAACGTACTGCCGATGGCGGGTGAATATACGGGGAAAGTTTTGCTGGGAGGCATTAGTGCCTTTTTACGCACATCTGCGCCCCACATGTTGCCCTCCCAGTTCTTAGCGCCGAACGATACAGTAAAACCAGAACAGGCCGCCGAATTGGCAAAGCTCGTGCCTGCTAGACCACCCGGATTTTGCATCGGTTGTCCGGAACGCCCTATCTTTGCCGCGACTAAACTTGTCGAGCAGGAAATGGGCCCACATTTAATTTCATCGGATATTGGCTGCCATCTATTTTCCATCATGCCACCGTTTGAAATTGGCGCAACGACAATGGGTTACGGATTAGGCCCCGCGTCGGCGGCAGCATTTAACTCCCCTAACGCAACCAAGCGGTCCATCTCATTTATTGGTGATGGGGGCTTTTGGCACAATGGCCTGACTTCTTCCATTGGTAACGCGGTTTTTAACCAAAATGACGGCGTCATCGTCATTGTCGATAACTACTATTCAGCAGCAACCGGCGGCCAAGACATTCTGTCTTCAAGGGCGATAAATCTCACAAAGTCGACCAGCCACCCCATCGCCGAGGCGGTGAAAGGCGTCGGTGTGAAATGGGTCAAGCAACTTGACCGGACGTACGATGTTTCCAAAATGAGAGAGATTTTGACCGAGGCACTCACAACATCCGTGAAGGGCCCCAAAGTCATCATTGCATCGTCGGAATGTATGCTCAATTTGCAACGTCGGGAAAAACCACTCATTGCAAAAGCTATTTCAAATGGCGAGCAAATTTCAAAGCCACGCTTTGGTATTGATGAGGACATCTGCACCGGCGATCATGCCTGTATTCGGCTTTCTGGCTGCCCATCTCTTTCCCTAAAAACGTTAAACGATCCATTTCGAGATGATCCAGTTGCTGCGATTGACCACACCTGCGTCGGCTGTGGAAACTGTGGTGAGGTTGCCGATGCGGCTGTTCTTTGTCCGTCATTTTATCGCGCGGACCAAATTCACAACCCAACAGCTCTATCTCGTTTTGTCGCCAACATTCGCGGTAGCATAATTCAAAAACTGCAGGCTTGGCGAGAGCGCGGGCGTCTGCGTTTTGAGGAGGCAGGCAATGAGTGATGATAAGATCATCAAACTCGCTGTCTTGGCCGTTGGTGGGCAAGGCGGGGCTGTGCTTTCAAACTGGATTGTCGATGTTGCCGAAAACTCCGGATTTATCGTTCAGTCTACCTCAGTGGCAGGGGTGGCACAGCGAACTGGCGCCACGATCTACTATATTGAGATGGCTAAAAGCACGGGTGAACAACCCGTATTTTCCCTGTCGCCATCTGAAGATGATGTAGACATTTTGGTTGCCGCAGAGCTGATGGAAGCCGGGCGCGCTGTGATGCGCGGTTTTGTATCAAAAGACAAAACAACATTGATTTGTTCCACCCACCGCATTGTTGCAGTCTCCGAAAAAACCGTACCCGGCGATGGTCGGGCACCTTCAGATGAAGTGAGCGAACTGTCGCGCACTTCCGCCAAAACCTTTATCGGCTTTGATATGGAACGGATTGCGCTGGAGGCGAAAACCGTAATTTCATCTAGCCTTTTTGGGGCACTTGCAGGTTCGGGATGTTTGCCATTTGAGCAAGAGGCATTCGAAAATGCGATCACCAAGTCCGGTCGAGGGGTTGATGCGAGCCTAAACGGATTTCGCGCTGCCTATCTGAAAGCTTCCCAGTTACGCGAGGGCAGCGAGATAACGCTGCCGGACGAAAAGACGGTTGAGAAATCACCAGTATTGGGCAGCGCTGTTCAGGGCCCAAAAAAGCAAATCGCCAAGTGGAAGGCGCTTCAAAGTCGGGTCAGTAGTTTTCCTGAACCGACACGCGACTTTGCCATGCGCGGTTTGATTAAAACGATAGATTATCAAGACGTAGAATATGGCCGCGAATATCTAGATTTACTCGAAAAAGCCATTGACGTGGATCGGGCAGAAGAAGACTTTGCCCTCTCCAATGCGGCGGCCAAGCACTTAGCAAACGCACTTTGCTACAATGATGTGGTGCAAGTCGCAGAGCTAAAAACCCGTTCAACCAGGCTAAAACGTGTGCGGGGCGAACTTGAACTGGATGAGCAAAAAGTTTTGCATCTGACGGAATATTTCCATCCGCGCATACAAGAATTTTGCGGAATGATGCCGCGTCCGGTCGGGCAGTTCATTGAGGATCGTCCCAAGCTTGCCGCCAGATTGGATAAATTGATCAATCGCGGGCAAAAAATCCGCACAGATAGTCTGTTTGGCTTCACCTCTCTTTGGGTGATCGCTGGCGCGAGATCGTGGCGTCGTTCCCAATTGCGGCACCATTTCGAGAAAAAGCACTGGAATGAGTGGTTCCAACTTTCACTTGATCATGTTCAAAAAGATTATTTGCTTGCTGTCGAAATCCTGAATTGTCGACGTTTGATAAAAGGATATGGTGATACGCACGTCAGGGGCCAATCAAAATTCGACCGCGTTCTCTCCGGACTCCCCCTCCTAAAGGGACGAAAAGACGCATCAATTTGGATCACCCGCTTGCGAAACGCGGCCCTAAAAGATGAAGGCGGCAAGTTACTTGATGGAACGCTGAAAACCATCGCGACGATGAGCGATTAGGTCAGTTTGTAACATGTTGGTTGCATTGTAGAGACAATCAGTGCTGTCTGAAAAGCGTTGGCAGGTGTGGTCTCGCATTAGGCGCGATAACTGCATTGACGGCTTTTGCCGGCGAGCTCACCATCGCCACGCTGAACAATGACCACATGATCGAAATGCAAAACTGACACCTGAGTTTGAAATACCTCATCTGGGTATCACAGTGAATTGGGTTACTTTGGACGAAGGAACACTTCGCTCTCGTGTAACCGCAGACATTTCTACAAAAGTGAGTCAGTTCGATATCATGACCACAGCATGTATGAGGCACCAATTTTGGGCGAACGCGGTTGGCTAGAAGCACTTGAATTTAGCGCCGAATATGATGTTGATGATATTCTACCCGCTATGCATGGCGGATTGAGCCATGACGGCAAGCATTGTGCTAAACAATTCTATGGCGAACTCGTTTGGTGCCAAACGGTTCAATGAAGATTGGATACCAGATATTGACAGTGCGGCATGGAACCATGCAGTAACAATGTATGTTGGTGTGTTGACTAAATACAGCCCTCCAGGATCAGAAGGCAACTCATTCAACGAGATTTTGGCGCTGATCACCGAAGGCAAATGTGGCATGTGGATTGTGCAACTATCGCAGCATCATTCGTATCTGATCCAAAACAGTTAAAAGTTGCTGACGTGATTGCGGTCGCACAATCTCCTGTTGCAGTCACCAGTCGCGACGCAAACTGTTTGTGGGCTTGGTCACTTGCTATCCCTGCGGGCACAAAGCAAGCAGACGCTTCATTCTCAAGTCCAGAAGCCTTGTTCTGGGCCAAACTTTCAGCCGTTTCGACCTTGGCATGTGCGCCATCGTAGTATTGGATGGCTATGCCAGCGCCAATTGGTGCGGTGCCTAAAATTTGGGGCAGTGAAGTAATGTCAATTGTACGTCCCGAAATTGAATTCGTTGATCGCACTACGTGTTCCATCCGCTACTTGGAACATGGATGGCCGACCGGTTGGCACAGCCACGAGGAATATGAGTTGCACCTAATCGTCGTAACCCGTGGAAAAGCGTTCGTTGGTGTCAGAGACATGCTGGTTCAATTTAACCAGCAGAATATTGACGAACTTTCAGACGCATTTCCTGAACCCAATAAAATGCGACCGATGTTTGATTTAGCACGGTCTGGTATCAAATTTGTGGATTTCAATCCAACTTTTGCAAAGGGGCATCTTGAGGCCATCCGTGATGTTCGGGGCGCGGAACGGATTGTTGCCTTTCTCCAGTTCCTTGTTCGCGTAAACGAGCATACGGAAAAAAAGCAACTATCAGTTGTCTCCATTTTTCAACCCGAAGGCAATAGTAAGCAAATTCGGAAAGGTGTGCAGCAAGTTGTACACCAAGGAAAACCCAGTTACCTCGATTTGTTGCGCCTCTGGCTTTCAAAATTTCGCCAATTATAATCTTCATTTCCTGAAGATGAAAAATATGACTCCGTCCGCCTATCGAGAATTGGCGCGTGGTGAATTGACTTCGCCGAAAAGGGTTGCACAGTGAGTAACGAGAAAGCCACCCAACTTTACCAGACCACATACGATAGGTCTGATTGCGAAATCGGTATTATGCATTTGGGCATTGGCGCGTTCCATCGCGCCCACCAGGCAGTTTATATCGACGACTATATGCGAAAAAGTAATGATCTCAATTAGGGAACTGCAGCGGTCAATCTGCGAAAGACCGAAGCAAAGAGCTTTGCCACCTCGGCCCTGTCAGTCGGCGGCTATGCTCTTAAAACGGTTGATCCAAATGGGGCGGTCTCGCAGCGCCGCGTTCGTTCTCATGTGGCGTTCAGAGATTGGCCAAATGAGATTGATCTTGCTGAAAGCCTTTTAGCCCAAAACTCGGTGAAAGTCGCGACCATCACGGTGACTGAAAGTGGCCATCATTTGGACAATGAGGGACACTTAAACCCTGATGACGCTACAATTCGCGATGAAATTAATGGTGATAGCAAGTCTTCGGTTTACGCCTATCTTGAGGCAGCGTTGGCGCGACGGGCCACTGAAATTGACAAGCCCTTAACGATTGCATGTTGCGACAACCTTCGGGGAAACGGCGATAAGCTTAGATGTAATTTCCTCACCTATCTGGCATTGACCGAAAACAAAACCCTAGCGGACTGGGTGCGCAAAAAGGTTGTTTTCCCGAATTCTATGGTTGATCGCATAACCCCGAGGAAAGCAGACGATGTGCAAAGCGACGCGCAAGCCCTGTTTGGTGCCAATGTCGACGAAGTTGTGCAATCTGAGGCATTTTCACAATGGGTGCTTGAAGATTATTGTGCCGACATAATGCCAGATATCTCCATCGTGGGCGTTGAAATTGTGCATGATGTTGACCTCTATGAAGAAGCAAAAATCCACATATTGAACGGTAGGCACACTTGCTTAGCATACCTTGCAGCGCTCAAAGGTCATCAAACATTTGACCAAGCAATGCAAGATGATGAGCTGGCTAAACATTTCAGGGATTACGAACAGCTGGAAGTTTTGCCGGCGCTGCCAGCGGACATTCCCTTGGACACAACTGCCTATTTGGACAATGTCGAAATGAGGTTTTCCAACAATACGATTGCAGATTCCATAGAGCGGATTTGTGCAGACGGTTTCGCAAAATTTCAAATTTTCATTCGCCCAACAATTGAAGCGGTACTTGAAAATGGCGATGCACCAATTCATGCAATTCGCTCGATCGCGAGTTGGTATTGGTTCGCTCAAGCTGTGAAAGATCAACGGATTTCATTCGAATATTACGAGCCCAGCTGGGATGTTGTCTCAACCTTGCTTGAACCAGGTCAAATTGAGCGCTTTGCGACGTCAAATGTCCTTTGGTCTGACCTGCCAAAAAGGTTCCCTCAATTTAGCATATTACTCAAACAAACTATCGTGGAAATGGAAAAATCATAGCCAGTGTAACTATCCGTGGCGTCCGTAAATCTTACGGCGAAGTGCAAGTAATGCATGGTGTTGATATGGACATTTCAGATGGCGAGTTCGTTGTTTTTGTCGGCCCTTCAGGGTGCGGAAAATCAACGCTTTTACGGATGATTGCGGGTCTAGAGGAAATAAGCGATGGGACAGCTTCCATCGGCGCCCGTGTCGTGAATGATGTAGCGCCATACAAGCGGGAAGTGGCGATGGTCTTTCAGGCCTACGCGCGACCGTTTATAAGAACATGGCGTTCGGCTTAAAGCAGGCCGAAACACACCCGAACGAAATTGACCGTAGTGTGCGTGCTGCGGCAGAAGTTCTTCAGATCACAGACTATTTGGAACGCTCGCCACGCAATCTATCCGGCGGGCAACGCCAGCGGGTTGCCATTGGCCGTGCCATTGTTCGCGACCCGGAAGTGTTCCTATTTGACGAGCCACTCCCAAATTTGGATGCTTCCTTTAGGGGCCAAACCCGCCTAGAAATCGCACGACCGCACCGCCGCTTAAAATTCACGATGATTTACGTGACACACGACCAGGTTGAGGCGATGACTCTCGCAGACAAAACTGTTGGTCTACGCGACAGTAAAGTCGAGCAGGTGGGCTCACCGATTGATCTTTATGAACGCCCAGCCAATTGCATTGTCGTGCAGTTTATCGGTAGCCCTAAAATGAATTTCTTCACCAAAACAGACCTTGTTGAAGGCGCAGAGATTGAGCCGTCAAATCCACCCTCAGACAGCGCATTAATTGGCATCCGCCCCGAACATTTAGAACAGTGCGCTTAAAAGGATGCGCTGCTTGTCGGCAAGATTGAACTGGTAGAGCAGCTAGGTGAATTCGCCCTCTTGAACATGGTCACCCCCAACGGTACTGAGTTCATCACCAAGATGGATAAACCGCCTGTTGAAGACAGCGGCAGGCCGCTTTTTCAAGGCTCAATCAAGCTTGATCCATTTGTTTGATAAATCAAGCGGTTTGCGTGTGTAACAATGACCTAACGTTGAAGACCATTCGCATTTACCAAAAAAAATGACAAATTCTTCGATGATTCGTGTGATCCATTTCGTGCCGCAAACTTATAATTGAACTTTCTTTCTGATCAATAGGTGTTCATCGAAAAGGATGGGCAGAGCGCTGTAGTCAATGGCCTTTATATCGATGCAAATGGTCCACTTAGATAGTGTTCAGTCTTAAGCGGAAATGGCGAGTTGGCTTTTCAGTATCTATTCAGCAACCTGAATGCTCGCTAGATATGCGATGACGTTGGTGCGGTCTGCTTCTTTTTTAAGGCCAGCGAATGTCATTTTGGTTTTTGCGATATAGTCTTTTGGTCTTTTCAAAAACTCATTTAGCGCTTCTACGTCCCAGATTTGGCCTTCGGCTTTCTTTTCCAAAAATGATTTGGAGTATTTAAAACCTTCACTTGCGCCGATTTCAGCAGCGAAAAAATGGTTCAGTTGTGGTCCGACACCATTTTTAGCTTTTTCACCAATCTTGTGACATGCCTTACATTTCTTGAATACTTTTTCGCCCTTTGCCACGTCTCCGGCAGCGATGGCTGCTTCGCGCTCTGCTGCTGGGTCAAAGTCTTGCGCAAGTGCGGTAGAACCAAATGCTGTTGCAGCAAGTACCCCGGTTAGAGCTAGGTGTACAAGTTTCATGAAAATACTCTTTTTGTTCTAAGGAACGGACGTCCTACGTACGTTTATGTCAGTTTATAGGCCGTGGAATTGATTTAACTCAATTATTGCAATTGATACAGAACTTATTTTTTAGCAGCATGCAGAAACCACAACATTCTTGATTAAAATCAAACAAAATTGATCTAGAACAAGGTCTTGATATTCATCAAGGCTTATCCAACGACCGTAACAAAAAACGGTCACTCATGTCTGCTCACCGCCCCAACATCTGCCGGTACAACCTCAGCCAAGCAATTCAGGCGCTTCTTGGCGAATTTTTGCTTGTTTGCGCGGTGTTGATTCTCCTTATTCAGTCATTTGCGGCCCAAGCCGCCCCCACATTTGATGTGATTTGTGGCGAGCAAGGCGCTGTTGTGATTGCAGTGGATGTTTCAAATGAGCATGGCCAATGCCCAGATTGCACGAGCTGTGATGAATGCTTAGCAACATCCGAACCACCTGCAGTTCTCCATCCAAACAATAATTTGAGAGTTGAGGTTTTGGTTGCCCAAAATAGCATCCAAATTCTTGATCTAGGCGTCATAACCCTAGCTTTGACCCACGCGCAGATGTTGCGTGGACCACCTGCCAGAAAAAGCGACAATTATATGCATTTCAATGCAACAACAAACACGCGCCGCATGGGAGTTCTCTCATGAGGTATGCAAAAACTGCCCTTCCCCCATTTCTTATTCTGGCCATTTTGATGCTGGCCATCGCGTTGAACGCGACGGCCGCTACAGCACAGACAACGCGTCCTGTGCTTGAAAAATTCTTGCCAAAAATTGAAGCTCGTTTTTTTGCCCCCGAAGCCACCGGCTTTGGTGAAATTAGACCGGACGTTCCCCTTGCGCCGATTATGAAGGGTGATGAGGTGCTTGGCTATGCATTCATTACTTCGGACTATGTCGGTACAACCGGTTATTCGGGTAAGCCGATCCATGTGATGGTTGCAATTGATTTGGATGGAAAACTGTTTGGCGCTGAACTGGTCAAACACTCTGAGCCAATTGTTCTCATTGGTATTCCTGACAGTAAAATCAAAAAACTAACCGCCAGCTATAGCGGCTTGGATATCGTCAAAGAAGCTGAATTAGGCGGTTCGGGCCACGACCTTGAGATTATCTCTGGGGCAACTGTCACCATAATGATCATCGATGATTCTATCGTACGATCAGCCATTAAGGTTGCCCGTGCAATGGGATTGGGTGGCATGTCCGATGTGAGTGCGGACCAATCGCCCAAACGGGAACTGAGCGCGGATCAAAGTCTGATTAGCGATTGGCAGACGATGTCGGGCGATGGCACCGTGCGCCGGATGACGCTGGACGTGGGCCAGATCAATGAAGCTTTTGAGGAAACTGGCGATCCACGAGCGATTAAGCGACCAATTAAGAAAGACGCCGAAACAACCTATATCGACATGCATACAGCGCTTGTGTCTGCACCCAGTATTGGTCTTGGTCTGCTTGGGGAAGCTGAAAACGAGAACCTTAAAGAGTGGCTGGCTGAAGGCGAACACGCGATCATGATCGCCGGTCGCGGCATTTATTCATATAAAGGGTCGGGCTATGTGCGCGGCGGTATTTTTGATCGTATCCAACTCATACAAGGCGACATTTCAGTGCGCTTTCACGACAAGGATCAACGCCGTTTGGGTCAAATTGCAGCAAATGGAGCGCCAAGCTTTACGGAGCTTGACCTCTTTAAGATCCGGGCAAATGCTGAGTTCGATCCGGCGAAACCTTGGCGGTTGCAATTGCTTGCGCACAGGCAAGTTGGCCCAGTCGACAAGACGTTTTTAACGTTCGATCTAGGGTACAAACTTCCCGAGCAATATCTGGAGCCCCTTCCCCTTGTTGCGCCGCAAGCAATTGCCGTCGATCAAACGGAGGATCAGGCTGCACGCGCCGCCTTGTGGAAGCGTATTTGGCAAGAAAAGCAGTTTGAAATCATCGTTCTGGGCGCAATGCTTGCGGTTTTAACCGCCACATTCTTCTTTCAAAAGCAGTTCACCAGAAACGCCCGTTTTTTCTATTGGTTTAGAATGAGCTTCCTTGTTGTGACCCTATTGTTCCTTGGTTGGGGGCAAAACGCGCAACTCTCCATTGTGAATTTGATGGCTCTTGGCGCTTCATTACAAACTGGCTTTAGCTGGGACGCGTTTTTGCTGGACCCGCTTGTGTTCATTCTTTGGTTCTCTGTTGCTGTGGCATTGTTGTTTTGGGGGCGCGGCGCCTTTTGTGGCTGGTTGTGCCCGTTCGGCGCGCTGCAAGAGATTTCAAATCAAATTGCACGTTTCTTCAAAGTGCCGCAGTGGGAACTGCCTTGGGGTTTGCATGAACGTCTTTGGCCTTTGAAATATATGATTTTCTTAGGGTTGTTCGGCATGTCTTTGGTATCCATTCCGATGGCTGAGCAATATGCGGAAATTGAACCGTTCAAGACAGCAATTATTCTTAAATTTGATCGTGCGTGGCCGTTTGTCGTGTTTGCCACCGTCATCTTGGGCGCAGGCCTTTTCGTAGAACGATTTTACTGCCGCTATCTTTGCCCATTGGGTGCCGCGTTGGCGATCCCGGGCCGTATTCGGATGTTTGATTGGCTCGATCGTTACAAGGAGTGTGGCAGCCCTTGCCAAACTTGCGCCAACGAATGTTTCGTTCAAGCGATCCATCCCAATGGCCAGATCAACCCCAACGAATGTCTTTCCTGCTTGCATTGCCAAGTTCTGTATCAGGACGACCAAAAATGTCCTGTCTGTATCAAGAAGAGAAAAGGACGGGAACGTCGTTCACAAAGCGACACAGCATCTGCGGCTGCCATGAAGGCACTGCTTTCCCACAAAAAACCAACTTAAGAAATCGACATAAAGGAGACCAAATATGTCTGAAAATAAAGTCAAAGCCGAAGGAATTTCTCGGCGAGAACTCCTCACCGGCACAGGTGCTGGCGCATTCATAGCTGGCTCACTAGCCGCAACTGGCGGCGCTGCCCTGATGGCAACACCCGCCGCTGCATCTGAAGGTAGCCACTCATTGGCTCCTGGCGAATTGGATGAGTATTACGGTTTCTGGTCATCTGGCCAAGCCGGTGAATTGCGGATTTTGGGCGTTCCTTCCATGCGCGAATTGATGCGCATTCCGGTGTTTAACCGTTGTTCAGCAACAGGTTGGGGCCAAACCAATGAGTCATTGAAAATTCTGACTGAGGGTCTAACCGAAGAATCCAAGCAATTCTTGGCCGATTCAGGCATGAAAACATATGACAATGGTGACCTTCACCACCCCCATATGTCTTTCTCCGATGGCACATATGACGGTCGCTATTTGTTCATGAACGATAAAGCAAACACCCGCGTTGCGCGTGTGCGTCTGGACGTGATGAAATGCGACAAGATGATCGAAATCCCGAATGCTCACGACATTCACGGTCTGCGTCCTCAAAAATTCCCACGTACCGGATACATTTTTGCGAACTCTGAGCACGAAGCACCATTGGTGAATGACGGCTCAACAATGCGGGACGTTTCTACCTACACAAACATCTTCTCAGCCATTGATGGCGATGAGATGAAAGTTTCCTGGCAGGTTATGGTTTCTGGCAACCTTGATAACACTGATTGTGATTATCAGGGCAAATATGCGTTCTCGACGTCTTACAACTCAGAAATGGGCATGAACCTTGCTGAGATGACCGAAAACGAGATGGACCACGTTGTGGTGTTTAACATCAAGGAAATCGAAAAAGGCGTGGCCAACGGTGATGTTAAAGTCATGAATGGCGTGCCGATTATTGATGGTCGTAAAGGGTCGAACAAGAAATATACGCGCTATGTGCCAATTCCAAACAGCCCACACGGTGTGAACACTGCGCCTGACAAACGTCACGTTTGTATTGCGGGTAAATTGTCACCAACGGTTTCTGTTATCGATGTGACAAAGCTAGATGCCTTGTTTGACGAAGATGCTGATCCACGCTCATGCATTGTGGCTGAACCTGAATTGGGTCTTGGTCCACTGCACACAGCGTTTGATGGACAAGGCAATGCGTTCACAACATTGTTCCTCGACAGCCAAGTGGTGAAATGGAACATCGACAAAGCCATCCGTCTTTATGCTGGTGAAGAAGTTGATCCAATCATCTCTAAAGTGGATGTTGCCTACCAGCCTGGTCACAACTCAACTTCAATGGGTGAAACCTCAGAAGCTGATGGCAAATGGCTTGTCTCAATGAACAAGTTTTCAAAAGACCGTTTCTTGAATGTTGGTCCTTTGAAGCCTGAAAACGAGCAATTGATCGATATCTCGTCGGACGAGTTGAAAATCGTGCATGATGGCCCAACATTTGCGGAACCACATGACAGCATTATTGTTCACCGCTCAAAAGTGAACCCAAGTGCTCTTTGGGATCGCAATGACCCAATGTTCGATGATGCCAAAGCCCAAGCAGCAGCCGATGGTGTTGATTTGGAAGAAGGCTCAGAAGAAGTCATTCGCGATGGTAACAAAGTGCGCGTCTATATGACATCAATGGCACCGGTTTTCTCATTGGAAAGCTTTACTGTGCAGCAAGGCGACGAAGTCACCGTGTATGTCACAAACCTTGATGACATCGACGACCTTACCCACGGTTTCTCATTGTCTAACCACAATGTGGCGATGGAAGTGGGACCACAAGCTACGGCTTCGGTAACCTTCATCGCGGGTCGTCCGGGTGTTCACTGGTTCTATTGCCAGTGGTTCTGTCATGCATTGCACATGGAAATGCGCGGACGGATGTTCGTAGAACCTAAATAAGGATTGCAAAAACAAATGCTTCGTCTTTTCGCCTGTTTGCTGATCGTTTTTTACGCCGCCACCGCCGTGGCGCGCGATTGGCAAGTTGTGCCTGAAGGCGATGCATTAGCAATCGCTTTAAAAACAGCTGAGGCGGGTGATGTCATCCGCCTCGCCCCTGGCACCTATCAAGGTCCAATTGAAATCAACAACTCGATCACTATTGATGGGCAAGGACATGCCCACATTAAGGGAAACGAGACTGGTTCCGTCGTCACCATCACCGCAAAAGACGTTGTGGTGCGCGGGTTAAAAATCACCGGCTCAGGCTCTGAAGGCGATGGTCGAGACGCAGGCATTACGATTGCCAAAACCGCTGACCGCGCTTTGGTTGAGGAGAATACACTGATCGGAAATCTCGTCGGCATCGATATTCATGGCACCAAAAATGCAATGGTCCGCGCCAACAAAATCGAAGGCCGTTTGGACCACCGTATGAATGCGCGTGGCAACGGCATATATGTCTGGAACGCTGCTGGCTCAAAAGTTGTCGGTAACGATATCCGTTATGGACGCGACGGCATTTTCGTCAATACGTCGAAAAAGAATGAGTTCGTTGGCAACCGCATGCAGGACTTGCGATTTGCGATCCATTATATGCATGCGAACCAGTCTGTGGTGCGCAACAATGTTTCGCTGGGCAACCACCTTGGCTATGCAATCATGTATTCCGACAATGTGACGATTGAGGGCAATTTGAGTCGGGGCGACCGTGATCACGGCATCATGCTCAACTATACCAACAAAAGCTCAATTCTAGGCAATCGGATCGAGCAAGGCGGCGAAAAATGCGTGTTTATCTACAATGCTCACAAGAATGAGTTTACCGCCAATTTGTTCTCCCAATGCCAAATCGGGATACACTTCACCGCCGGATCAGAACGCAATTTGTTTGTACAAAATGCCTTCGTTGGCAATCGCACACAGGTGAAGTATGTGGGTTCGAAATGGGTCGACTGGAGTGTTGAAGGCAAAGGCAATTATTGGTCCGATCATTCTGCGTTTGACTTAGATGGCAACGGCATTGCCGACGCAGCCTATCGCCCAAACGACATTATGGACCACGTATTGTGGACCCAACCTGCGGCCAAATCATTAATGGGGTCACCCGCCATACAATTGATCCGTTGGTCGCAATCGGCATTTCCGGCGCTATTGCCCGGTGGTGTTGTTGATGGCGCACCGCTGATGAAACCCCAACTCCCCGCCCTCAAAGAATGGGGGGAAATGTAATGACTGCCCTTAAGATCAACAACGTTGTTAAACGCCATGGCACGCTTGAAACCGTGTCTGATGTAAGTCTGAGTGTTGAAGCCGGAGAACGCGTCGCGCTTCTGGGACATAATGGTGCGGGTAAAACGACCATCATCAAAATGGTTTTGGGTTTGATGCCGATTACTCAAGGCACTATTGAAGTTCTTGGCCATCAACCTGGTTCCGCAGCAGCGCGAAAGCAAACCGGGTATTTACCGGAAAGTGTTGCTTTTCACGGCGCGTTGACTGGTCGAGAGCAACTTCACCATTTTGCTCGGCTCAAATCCACGCCCCTAAAAGAAGCAGATCAATTGCTTGAACGGGTTGGTTTGGCCGATGCAGCCGACCGCAGGATCAGCACCTATTCCAAAGGAATGCGCCAGCGGATTGGCCTCGCACAAGTCGTATTGGGGCAACCCAAATTGGCAATATTGGATGAGCCAACCAGTGGCCTTGATCCCGTTAGCCGTCACGAATTTTACGACATCGTCGAAGAGCTCGCACATAACGGGTCCGCAGTTATGCTTTCTTCTCACGCGCTGACCGAATTGGAATTACGCACTGACCGGATTGCCATTCTTTCAAAAGGTAAATTGGTGGCCAACGATAGTTTGCAACGGCTGCGTGATTTGGCCAGCTTGCCCATCAAATTCAAGGTCACTGCGTCTGTTGATGATATTAACGACGTCAATCAGCGCTTGGGCGGCAGACGGGTCAATGGCCAGTCGCTTGAGCTATTGTGTATGCCAGATAAAAAAATCAGCGTCCTGTCTGCGATCACAGCGCTTGGCCCGATTGTAAAAGATGTCGATGTCACCCCAGCGAGTTTGGAAGAGCTATACCGCCATTTCAGCAAAATTGAGGACAAACGATAATGACTTCAATTTTGTCAATCGCTCGTTTGGAACTGTTGATCGCCCGACGGAATTTGTGGGTCGCCACGGCAATTTTTTTAATGGCGATGTTCAATGTGGTTTTGACCATTGCTGGTAACGCGCCGACCGGCGTGTTGGGCGCAAGCCCCATGACAGTCGCCATTACTTCGATAACAACTTTGTCGGTTTATTTGGTGCCCCTGATTGGTTTGCTATTGTCTTTTGATGCCATTTCGGGCGAAGCAGAACGCGGCACCCTTACGCTTGGTCTATCCTATCCGTTGTCCCGCGCTGAAATGCTGCTTGGTAAATTCATCGCCCATATGCTGGTTTTAGGCATAGCTATTGCGATTGGCCTCGGCCTGACCTGCGGCATTATTGTGTCGCGACATGGCACTGAAGCCATTGAATGGTTTGCGTTGTTTCGGCTTTATTTTACATCCCTAACACTTGGCGCAACATTCTTAGGACTTGGCTACACCATATCTTCGCTCGTCAAGCAAACTGGCGCGGCCTCTGGCGTGGCGATTGCATTGTGGTTGATTGCTGTAGTGCTTTATGACCTCGGCCTACTCGGCGCTTTGGTTGCGGACGCCGGGGGAACATTCTCTAAAACCATATTCCCTTACGCGCTGGTCGCAAATCCAGCCGATGCGTTTCGCTTGCTCAATATGCCGGACGAATCTGTGAACTTGTTGGCCTCTGGTCTTGGTGCGGCGAGTAGTGTTTCTGGATTTTTGGGCCAATTGATTTCTTTATTGCTCTGGCCTGTTGCGGCACTGTTGTTTGCCCTTCTTGCCTTTAGAAAGGTCGAGCCGTGATCAACATAAAAATTGGATTTGTTCTCATCGCAGCTTTAATGCTGGCAGGTTGCTCCGGTGAAGCTGCAGTTCAGCCAGCTCCAGCACCCATTGCTTTGACCGAAGAGGCTGCGGGTCATTATTGCCAAATGGTGATTTTAGAACATGAAGGCCCGAAGGCCCAAATGTATCTCGCGGGTATGCAATCCCCCTTATGGTTTTCTCAGGTTCGCGATGGGCTCGCCTACATTAAATCTAAAGAGCAAACAGCAGAAATACTTGTGATGTATGTGAATGATATGGGCGAGGCAAAAAGCTGGTCGGAACCGGGACAAGACAATTGGATAAGGGCTGATGAAGCGTTCTACGTGGTTGGTTCAGATGCACTTGGCGGCATGGGGGCACCGGAAATGGCACCGTTTTCCTCTCAAGAAAAAGCCACAACATTTGCCCGTGCGCGCGGCGGTGAAGTCAAGCTATTGAGCGAGATTTCTGTCGAAGCCGTACTTGCACCTATTGAATATGAAGAAGGATCAAATCAATGATTTCTCGTCGCCGAATGATCTCAATATTGGGTGGCGTTGCGGCCCTACCATTGATCGGGTCTACTTCTTTCGCATCAGTGACCAACTGGCGCGGTATTGCACTTGGTGCAAATGCAAATATTATTCTGGATCATCCCCATGCGGATATGCTGATCGACAAAGCTTTGGCGGAAGTTGCTCGTTTAGAGAAGGTGTTCTCGCTCTATCAAACAGATAGCCAATTGTCGGTTTTAAATCGACAAGGAAAGCTCGATAACCCAGCATTTGAGCTGATCGATCTCCTGAATTTGAGCGGTCGGATACATCGCGAAACCAACGGCGCGTTTGATCCAACTATTCAACCGCTATGGGCGCTTTACGCGCAGAAATATTCTGCCGGAAAAGCACCAAATAAACGCGAAATTGAAGTCGCTCGAACCAATGTCGGCTGGGCCGATGTATCAGTTTCATCAAACACAGTTTCGTTTAACAAGCCTGGTATGGCATTGACTTTCAATGGTATCGCCCAAGGCTATATCGCCGATAAAGTCGCAGCACTACTTCGCCAAGAAGGCATACAAAATGTCCTCGTCAACACCGGCGAGATATCAGCGCTCGGTATGTCGCCAGACGGCGTGCCGTGGCCTATTTCGCTGGCAAATGATGATCGTAAATTACATCTTTCAAACACGTCCATCGCAACCTCAGCCCCAGGCGGAACTCTATTCGACCAAGCTGGCACAGTTGGGCACATTCTAGACCCCCGCACAGGTTTGCCAGGTGGAAAATGGCGAAATCTAAGTGTGATTGATAAGTCAGCAGCACGAGCTGATGGCCTTTCAACTGCGTTTTGCTTGATGGATAAGGCTCAGATTCAATCAGTTCCTGGCGCACATGAATTGGTATTTGGCGAAGCAGTTTAAGTCAAAATGAATTGGGGGGTAGTCATAACTTCAGCGCTCGAAGGGAATTACGGACAACACCATCGCCACGTTCATCTGTAATTTTTCATGATCCCGCTAGGAAACTGAATAGTGGAATTGGGGTAATAGCGCTTGCGGGATGAGAGTCGCGGGAAGATATTATTCATCCACCCCGTAGTTACTCGTGATGTGCTCAATATCATCGTCTGACAAACTATCCATTAATTGAATTCCATATCCATCAACTCTGGATGCACGAATAACGCCAACCGATTGGATTTCGTCGATCTTGATCGTGACACGTTCATTGTTTCGTTCTTGCAAGAACACAGACGCGGGCCTGAATTTGGCGCCACCAGAGGACACCTCGGTAATTACACCGTCAAAAACATACGAATTATCGAGAAGCATCATTGTACCAACCGCAAACGTCGGAAATCTCTCAGATTTACGTTTGTGTGCGTTTTTCTCGTCGTCTTTGTCCATACGCCGACGCAATATTTCGGACTGTTTGGCTGCAACTTCGTCAACAACCAGTTCTGTGTGCTCGTCGGGATGCAATTGGTTCATAACAGCCTCCTTCTTATTGAGATATCGTGGAGCTTTGGGCATCTGTACTTTCGTCAGGTTGTTCCTTGGCCTCTGGAATGGAGGACTCGTAATCTGCGATATGTTTTCGAACAGACCCCATATCACCCTGCGATAGGCTTGTTTTAATCTCTTTTAGCAAAGAATATGGGTCGATCTTATCAATCTCATATTCAGATTTGAGCGGTGCTTCGTGATGTTTGTTTAGATGAGATATTTGCATATCTAGGCTCTTGAGTTTTTTTGACACATCCTCATCACGAAGTTCCAACTGGCGTGATAAAGTGTTGGCTGTTTCGACCAATTCGGTTTTCATATTCTGGTTGGAAGAGATAAGATTTACAGCGCTGATTGTTTGATGCATTGCCCCATGCAGTGCACGATGGGACTCGTTGGTTTGCTTGTGTACGCTTACTAGTGTGTCAACCGCGTGCCGTTGTTCTCTTGAATCTTGAGCAAGATATTCTATCACTTCAGCTAGCCGAGAGAGCTTCTCGTTTATTCTTGTATTGGACGCAGCACTTAATCTGGCGGTCCGCATAATTAAACTTAAGCGCTTTTCTTCAATCATGGCTTGGGCGGCCGGACTACCTGATGCTGCTTTGCCCTCGGGATCCATTTCCACGATTGTTGACATCCAGCCTTCGATGTCTTGAACAAATTCGGAAAATGCCATTCCCGAAAACCGAACCATCAGTCCCAATGCAAGTGAAGTTACAAGACCAAACAATGACGAGCTAAAGCCCGTTGCCATGCCGACCAATGGCTCTTGCAACTTGTTCATTAAGTTCTGAATGGCAGCTGAGGGGTCACCCCCGGTTAAATCAATTGCTGCCAAAATTTGGCCAACTGAAGCGAGCGTAACCATCAACCCCAAGAATGTGCCGATCAAACCAAGTAACACAAGAATGCCAGCAACATATTGAGTGAGAGATTTTCGGTCATACAATCGCGCATCAATTGCATCGAGCAAAGTTTGCATTGTCGAAGGAGAGAGGTTTATGTCTTGGTTTTTCATCAACTCTTCTGACATGAGTTGGTAAGTTGGGCCCAAGACCTCTGGTTTTTTATAAACTATGGCCATTTCTTTGCAACGGTAGTGACGCCATAAGGGATCGTTGACGTTGCCAAGCTGTTCAACTCTGCAATCTTTGTAATGTTCTTGCAGTGCCAAATAGGCAACATGCTCATTCTTAAGCCGCAGAACATTGCGGTAGGTGAGAAATACACCAAAGAAGAACGTGGCAAAAATTGTGACGTTTAGCATCACATTTGACATGGTCGCTGAAACAATAAATTCATACTGCCACAAAGACAGTAACATCAGGACGCCAAATACTACGGACATACGAATGAGTGGCGTTTGAATTGTCTTTGTCATTCGAATCTACCTAATTATATAAAACTCGCCCAGATACTTACAAACATAAATGCAAATTTGGTTAAGAATTGACTTCGAAAGTAATTGGCATAGCATTTCTTAAAATTAGGATTGGCCGTTTACAAAAACACGAACCTGGTTGATTTCTTCTTCAGTGGGGGCAGGGCGAACATTTATCGTTAAGCTTTCGCCGTCGAAACCCGAATTTATTAGAACGTTGCGTACAGAGAGAACGCGAAAATACGCTTTGCGTTTTGCCTGCGATACGGCTGTGCTTTGGGGATCAAAGAAGCTCCATGCGGTTAGTTTTGCCCCGCGCAGTGCATCTTTATTTTCCTCCAGAAAGCGCAACATTTCAGCTTCAGCATCGGCTGTGATTTCGACGCCTTTCCCCATAAATTTGAGAATTAGGATTTGCGCCGCACTTGTCACAGCTACTTTGTGCTCTGGATTCGTATTGGGCGTGTCTTCTTTCGCCACTACAATTGTCTTTTCTTCTAAGACTTTTCGAGATTGGATTTGAAGTTGATTTTCGGCTTCAACTTGCTCTGATTGAGTTATTTTCTCGCTTTTAGTTGGTTCAGCTACTCCAACGTCACTGGTTGCCGACGTAGCATGCAGTTCAGCACTGGTTGAGTCAGGTTTTTTCTCGGCAACATTTGGTGTGTCCGCCTCTAGGACGTCGTTGTCCACTTTCTCAGTTGGCGGTTTTCCTGAAATTTCAGCCGTAATTACTGTCTTGGCAATTTGCTGGGAAATACCAAAGATGACAACTCCAAGGACGATGAGCAGGAATGTTACAACCATCACAATTGTGGAGAGCGCATCCACAAACCCTGGCCAGTGATTGTCTTCTTCCTCTAAACGCTTTGCCATGTTGCTACCGAGCCCCGTTTATTGCTTTTTTTGCAATTTTTCGAGGACTTCGTTGCGCGGGCCGTCCGCTACGATTGTGCCATTTTCCATCCAAATAATGCGATCAACCAATTTCAAAAGTTGCATTCGGTGTGTAGACAAAATCAGGGTGCGCCCCTCAAGTATTGAAGGTAATTTGTTGATAAGCAGTGCCTCTGTCGTATTGTCCATCGCAGAGGTTGGCTCGTCCAATACAAGTATTTTGGGATCTTTCGCCAATGTTCTTGCGAGGCCAACGGCTTGTCGTTCACCACCTGAAAGATGCTGTCCACGTGGACCTACAGACAAGTTGAACCCTTGGGGATGTGTGTCCACGATATTGCTTACACCAGAAATATCCGCAATTTTTCTCAATAGAGCGTCGTCGATGTGTTCGTTTCCAGACAGAATATTTGCACGTATAGAATTGTTCATCAATTCGGTGTCTTGACTCATATAGGCCATTGATTGACGGAGCAGTAATGGTGAGATTTGTCGCGCATCAACACCATCGAACAGAATTTGACCGCTATCAGGCTCGAACAATCGCGGAAGCAACTTCAACAGTGTTGATTTACCACTTCCATTGCGACCGATAATTCCGATACGTTCTTCATGACCGATATCCAGCTGGATATTTTTCAAGTTGTGTTCTTGGTTGTTGGGATACGAAAAACAGATATTACGCATGGAGATGTTGCCGTTGGTCAGTGCAGCACCTTGAGTAACGTCGCCACCTGTTTCATCTTGCGTGTCCAATAGTTTCAGGGCTTTGCAAATGCCGCCTCTCGCACCGGCCAATTGTGCGAGCTGCATGATCAACTGGCTGACCGGAGAGATTATTCGACCAACCAATAGAGTTGTTGCTGCCAAATTTCCAAGTGTCATCATGCCAGCGTTCACCTCAATCGCGCCGACGACGATGGTCATAACAATTGTAAGTTGAGTGATATTAAGCATCAGTTGGGTAGAGAAAGCGTGCGACTGACGCGCCTGATGATTAAGAAAGGCGCTGGTGTCTGTCCGTCGTTCCCAATCATTTAAAAGCAAGTGCTCTGTGCCTGTGGCCTTTGTTGTTGCAATTGTTGCTGCTGTTTCAATTGCTTGGTCGTGAACTTCGATACGCGCTTCGTGCGTTTCACCAGCTCTTTTCTGAACTTTAAAACTATTCCAGGCAATCACCGTTGCGATTAGCAATATGCCCATGATGGGTACAATCACAACAATGCCAGCTAGACTGAATACGAGTAAAAGCATCAAAAACACGAATGGCAAGTCTGCGAGTAGAGCAGTCAAAAATGACGGTACCAAAAGTGCAGCTTGTTCAGTTTCTTGAAGCGTTGCTGAGAACCCTTTGGTGAATTGTTGGCTTTTGACCAACGGCACGCTAACCAGCTTTCGATAGAGCGCCGACTGCAGGTTTAAACCGAACTTAACGCCAACGGCTTCTTGCAAATTTACACGGGTCGCACGCAATCCTGTATCTACACCAAGTGCTATGAGCACACCAAATGTTAGTGCCGTAAGCGTTTCAAATGCCCCGTGAGGGACAACTCGGTCGTACACAAGTGTTATAAATAGCGGCAAAACTACCAGCAATAAGTTCGATAAAATCGCGGCAGAAAAAAGCTTTACAAAAAATGGGCGGTAGTTTTTCGTCGCCATCGAAATCAGGCGTTTGACAGCACTCGTGAGGCTTGAATTGATATTTGGCTGCTCAGTAGATTTTTGCCTGACAGGGGGCAGGTTAGTCTGCCCAATTGCTGGGTGTACGCTTAGCCAATTGCCTGTCAAACACTCTTTTAGCGCACGCAAAGAGACCTTTTGCCTGCCATCGCTGGTCAAAATATTAACAAGGCCATTTTCAGAACTCAATATGATAAGACTGGTTTGGTCGTTCAACTCAGCGATTAAGGGATGCGGCCCATTCGCTATTTTTGTTGGATCGCTTTTGCCAAACTCTAGCTCAGAGTGTAGTTCCTGTGCGAGGCTCTTTAAAGTTTCTTGAGCGGGATAAGCGCCAAATCGCGCCAATATTTCATCTTCATTGGGTGTGTTAGAACCAAGCCAACTTCTGGTCAATTTTGTTATAGCTATAGGGAAAACGAAACCATTCGGACTAAATGCTGCTTTAGATGAATTGGCTTCACCGCTAGGATGAACTTGCTCACCATTTTGCCACTGATCAACCGTTCTGGTTCGTTCAGGCTGTGCAGTCTGTTCAGTTTGCTGAGCCAAACCCTGGGACACGGGTGTTAGTTTCCTAATTGTTGACTAATTGTTACTAACTTCATGCGATTAAATATTTGATTAAGGTTAATAAGTTCTAATCCCAAAAGTAATTAACCAATTTTCGCAGGCCTTTATTGCCATGTCTTTGACCACGCCAAATGAAAATGAATCTGAATATTTGATTGATAGGTCGTCATTTGCTCGTCGGACAGATCAAATTGATAAGCATGCCAATCGCCTGTTTCTTGTCGTCGTCAGTGTCGGTTTAGTGTTGTTCGTAAGTTGGTCCGCGTTTGCAAGGCTAGATCAAGTAACCCGTGGCAACGGGCGGGTCGAAGCATTAGAACAAAATCACGAAATCCAACATATGGAAGGCGGTTTGGTTTCAGAGATTTTTGTAAAAGAAGGCGACGCTGTTCAAAAGGGTGACGTTCTATTGCGGATCGAGAACAGTTTTTCCAAAGCTGAATTTGAGCAAACCCGTTTGGAGTTGGGGTCACAGCGCGCAAAGTTGGTACGTTTGATGGCAGAAGCAATTGGAGCAAATCAGATTTCGCCTCCTCCAGACTTAGTGAAAGATTTTCCAGATGCTGTCGCAAACGAGCGACTGATTTTTGGGCGGCTGAGAGCCAATCTCAATGATCAAAACTTGATATTCCGGGACCAAGCTCAGCAACAAAGACTAAAGCTTTCCGAACATCAGTTAAGGTTGGAAAACAAACGCAAAGAATATGAATTGTTATTGGAGCAAGTTAAGAGCTATCGCAAACTACTGAAATCAGGCGCGGCATCTCGGAACGAATTACTCTCCCACGAAAGTGCTTTGCAGCAAGTTAAAACCCAAATCAATGATTTAGAGTTTCGCGTTCCCTCTACCCAATCGGAATTAGATGAAGCATTGCGACGTCAAGATGAATTGTCGACCCGGGCGCAAGCTGAAGCGGAAAAGGAAGCTGCTGCGGTTGCAACAGTAATTGCGCAATTGGAAGCATCGATAAGCGCACTCGGCGATCGAAAGTCGCGTGTCAGTGTTGTTGCTCCGATTGACGGACGTATAAACAGACTATTAGTTTCCACAGTAAATGGAGTGGTTCAACCAGGGCAAGTGTTGGCACAAATCGTACCCAACGACTTGGCCATCGCCGTTGACGCGCGTTTGTCCCCCAAGGACCGGGCTAACGTTTGGCCGGGACTAGAAGCTGTAATTAAGATTAGTGCATATGAGTACTCAGTATATGGGGGCCTAGTAGGCGAAGTTATTGAAGTGTCCCCAGATGCCCTACAGGACGAAAATGGAAATCCATATTTTCGTATTCGGGTACGTGCAGACAGTGCTTCACTGGGTGAGGACAACCCCATTGTGCCGGGAATGTTGGCTGAAGTTAATGTGATTACCGGCTCTCATTCAGTGCTGGATTATATATTACAGCCGGTTCGTCGGGTGCAAGCCAACGCCCTGCGGCGTTAGCCCACTACCAATTTTACATTTGTAAAATGGCCACCATCAAAGAGCCTTAAATCAGCCATTGACGATGAGTTGGGCTATTTCATTTGTGTGCGCCATGTCATCATAAATGGTGTAGGTCGTCGTTCCACCGCCACCCGAGACCACGGTGTTTGCTGGTGCATCGGTGATGGAAATTGTATCGCCGCCATCTGTGTTTAATGTCAGCACATTGTTAGTGTCAGTCATGTTTTGAATATCGGTTGAACTAAGTTCCAAATTGGCATTTACACCCACATTTGTAAAATCGATCAATTCAACGTCGGTCAACACACTCCCCAATAATGTCTCATCATCTATTGTTCCAGTGCTTGCAGCAAAGTTTACCGTGTCGGTGTCTGCCCCGCCATCGATGCTTGCAGAAAGATCAAGCATATCTGCCTCCACGTTGAAAATATCATTTCCTAAGCCGCCTGAAAGGCTGTCAGCTCCGCCATTTGAATTTATTGTTTCATTTGCGCTTGTTCCGTTGATTGTGTCGGCGAATGCCGAGCCAATGGCAATTTCTACGCCGGAAACTTGATCGCCGCTCGCGTCGCCACCCGCAGAAACGGAGCCGTCAAGGTTAAGTGTGATGCCGGACCCTGATGTCGAGTAATCGATCGTATCGCTTCCTGCTCCACCAATGACTAAATCAACGCCAACGCCGCCTGTGATGATGTCATCGCCATCACCACCCGAAATCGTGTTTGTTCCCGTGCCACCTGACAATGTATCATTGTCTGCACCGCCGGCAATAATGTCATCTCCATCTCCACCTGTGATAATGTCATTGCCATCTCCGCCCGAAAGATTATCGATGCCAGCCGCGCCAGAAATGGTGTCATTTCCGGCACCGCCAAAGATAGTGTTGGCGTCGCCCGTTCCTGTAAGTGTGTCGTTTTGAGCCGAGCCCGTTAGGTTTTCAAATCCAGAGATGTTATCGCCAGCCGCATCGCCTCCAGATGCACTGTTGCTGCCCAAATTAACCGTTACACCTGCACTTGATCCTGAATAGTCTAACGTGTCATCGCCAGCGCCGCCGGTCAACGTGTCGTTACCTGCGCCACCTTTCAATGTATCGTTGCCAGAGCCACCTTCAAGCGTTTCATCAGCGCCTGTGCCATTTAGGATATCGGCATGCGCAGTCCCTATTATGACTTCAATAGATGAAAGAGTGTCGCCAGCCGCGTCGCCGCCCGAAGACGTCGTACCGTCAAGATTGACCGTGACCCCAGAGCTGGACACGGAATAATCAACTGTATCTGTGTCAGCACCACCGTTGATGTTGTCTGCGCCGGCGCTGCCGTTGAAATAATCGTCCCCAGCATCGCCAGTTAGAGTGTCATCACCGGCGCCATCATTAAATGTATCGTTACCCGCTCCGCCGATCAGTGTTTCAGCAACTCCAGTGCCGTTAAACTGATCATTTCCTGAAGACCCCGTAACTTGCTCAATACTCGAGAGCTGGTCCCCCTGTGCGTCGCCGCCAGATGAAGCGGTGCCATCAAGGTTGACGGTAACCGCCGATGCAGAATTGGTATAATTGACATGGTCCATACCTGTGCCACCATCAATAATGTCGATACCAGCGCCACCAACAATCGTATCGTCGCCAGCATCTCCAACAATGGTGTTGGTGCCTGAATTTCCCGTTATGGTGTCATTTCCACCGCCGCCAGCAATGGTGTTGTTAGCGCTCGACCCTGTCAGCGAGTCGTTTTGGGCGGAGCCGGTCATATTTTCAAAGCCGGAAATGGTATCACCGGTCGCGTCGCCACCTGTGGCACTGTTGGCGCTTAGATCAACTGTGACCCCAGAACTGGACCCTGAATAGTCGAGTGTGTCGTTGCCGTCGCCACCTTGCATATTGTCACCACTGCCACCACCGACAATAGTGTCGTCGCCGTCGCCACCAATCAACGTTTCAGCACTTGAGGTGCCGCGTAATATGTCATTTTGGGTTGAGCCGGTTACTTGTTCGAAGTTTGTTAGCACGTCGCCAGCCGCATCACCTCCCGCTGAAATTGTACCATCAAGGTTTACTGTGACGCCACTTGCTGAGGTTGAATAGTCAATTTGGTCATTGCCAATGCCGCCATCCATTGTGTCAGACCCAGCTCCCGCAACAAAAATATCATTTCCTGTACCGCCTTCAAGGATATCGTTGCCTGCGCCACCATCCAAAATGTCGTTGCCTGCGCCCCCTTCAAGGGTTTCATTTGCACTTGTGCCATTCAGGGTATCTGCAAACGCTGATCCAACAACTTGCTCGACGTTGTTGATGATATCTCCAGCCGCCTCAGCGCCTGAAGATGTTGATCCATCGAGGTTTACGGTGACCCCAAAGGATGCGCTTGCATAGTTGACTGTATCAGAGCCAGTGCCGCCATCTATCGTGTCAGCGCCTGCATCCGCCATAAAAATATCATCACCGGCATCGCCATACAAAAAGTCGGCACCGGCATTGCCAGAAATCGTATCGTCGTCGTTGCCACCCCTAATGGTATCAATCCCATCACCACCATAAAGGGTGTCATTACCTTCGCCGCCGTTCAGTATATCAGCACCCGCTGCCCCAGTAATTGTGTCATTACCCGCATGACCATCTAACTGATTGTCGTTGTCGTCGCCATCAATCGTGTCGGATACCAAGGAACCAACTACATTTTCAACATTGGTGATGCTATCATTTTGGGCGTCACCACCAGTTCCTGTACCTGCAACCAGATTAATTGTAATTGAGGTGCTTGAATTTGAATAATCAATCGTGTCGACACCCGCGCCGCCGTCTATGCTGTCTCCACCTGCGCCACCTACTAGGGTATCACTTCCATCGCCACCGTTGAGCACGTCATCCCCACCAGCACCATCTAAGGTGTCGTCACCCGCGCCGCCATCAAATGTTTCGTTGGCGGAGGTTCCGCTAATCGTATCGTCAAATGATGAGCCGGTAATGACTTCAATACTTGTGAGAATATCGCCTTGTGCGTCACCGCCACTCGAGGCAAGTCCATTGAGCAGGATATTGACGCTTGAGCCAGAAGTCGAATAGTTTGCGGTGTCATTGCCTGCGCCACCATCGATCGTGTCCGCGCCACCAAGGCCTGTCAGCTGGTCGTCTCCGGCTCCCCCGATCAGTACGTTAGCGCTTGCTTCGCCGATAAGCGTATCATTATGGCTTGAGCCGGTGAGATCTTCGAAATTAGCGATCGTGTCGCCTGCAGCGTCACCACCAGAAGCGGTATTGTTGCCAATATCAACCGAAACGCCGCCACTCGATCCAGAAAAGTCCAACAGATCGTTGCCCGCACCGCCATCAAGGTTGTCCGCGCCAGCACCGCCTGAGATTTGATCGTTTCCACTGCCGCCGGTTATCGTATCGTTACCTGCTTCGCCATAGAGCAAATCTTCTTCGTCGCCGCCGTCAATTGTGTCGTTTCCGTCGCCACCATTTATGGTATCGTCGTCATCGCCGCCTTGAAGTTGATCTGCCCCGGTGCCGCCGTCAATTATGTCATCCCCTTCGCCTCCAACAATAACATCATCGCCGCCTTCACCATTTATGGTGTCGTCACCGTCTTCGCCGTCAATGGTGTCGGCGCCCGCACCGCCATCGATTATGTCAGTTCCAGCACCACCATCTATGGTATTCGCGTTGCTATCGCCGGTTAAGTTGTCGGCGGCGGCGCTGCCAACGATGTTCTCAAAGCCTGAAATCGTATCCCCTGCAGCATTCCCACCAGAAACAATGTTGGTGCTTAGGTTTACGTTGACCCCTCCGGCCGATGCTGAATAATTAAGCGTGTCGATATCTCCACCACCTATCAAGGTGTCGGCTGCGCCAAGAGATGAAAACGTGTCGTTGCCTGCACCACCGTCAAATATGATACTTTGGACTCCGCCTACCAATGTGTCATTGTTCGCCGATCCGTTAATTTGTTCTATCGAAACAAAACTGTCGCCCTGGGCATGACTTCCTGTATGAGTGCCGGTGGCGAGGTTGATGCTGATCGCGCCTGAGTTAGAGTAGTCAACAATGTCAGTTCCATCACCGCCATCTAAGACGTCATTGCCAAGACCGCCGTTCAAACTGTCATCGCCGTCCCCACCTTCAAGTCGGTTGTCGAACGAATTACCCGAAATAGTGTCGTTGAAAGCGCTGCCAATGACATTTTCCATGCTCTCATAAGTATCGCCCTGTGCCGTGCCACCCGCGCTTGTTCCAAGAAGATCAACATTGACTGCAAACCCAGAACTTGAATAATCAATCGTATCGGTGCCAGAATCCCCTAAATATTGGTCATTGCCGTCATCACCGATAAAGAGATCATTGCCTGAACCGCCCGACACATAATCATTGCCTGCCCCACCAGTCACTGTATCATCGTCGTTGCCAGCATAGATGGTATCGTTACCGGCGCCGGCGTCGATGATGTCATTGCCCTCTTCGCCATAAATAGTGTCGTTGCCGCCACCGCCGTTTACGGTGTCGTTGCCAGCTTCAGCGTAGACCAAATTACCCGCATTGTTGGTCGTAAGCGTATCGCTCCCTTGGGAGCCATAAAGCGTCTCAATATTGGTGTAGCTGTCGCCTTGTGCGTTGCCTCCCAAGCCTGAGCCTGTCTGCAGATTAACGGTAACGGCAGTACCGGAGTTGTCAAATCTTAGAATATCGGTGCCTGCACCACCATCGACGGCGTCTGCGCCGGCACCAGCATAAATGGTGTCGTTGCCGTCGCCCAAATTGTGCGTATCATCGCCCGATCCGTCATAAACCGTGTCATTGCCTGTGCCAGCTTCAACCGTATCGTTTCCAGCTTGGTCGGAGATGATGTCATTGCCTGCACCGCCGGTAATGACATTGTTTGCAGCATCTCCTGAAATAGTGTCGTTATACGAAGTCCCGGTGACGTTTTCGATAGAAATGAACGTATCACCAAGGGCGTCACCGCTTGTGCCTGTTCCGCTTGCCAGCGAAACACTGATCGCGGCTCCTGCGGTAGAAAAATCGGCGGTATCAATGCCGGCACCGCCGTCTAGCATATCACTGCCTTGACGACCTGACATAAAGTCATCTCCCGCGCCGCCAGAAATGGTGTTGTTACCGACGCCACCGATTAATGTGTCATCGAAACCTGAGCCGGTTATGTTTTCGATTGAACTAAATGTATCGCCAAGCGCATCGCCCATTGTGCCAGTATTGGCACCCAAATCGGCGGCGACAGCGGACGCCGCATCAGAATAATCAACAGTGTCCATGCCTGATGAGCCGGTGATCACATCGGCACCACCACCACCATTTAGGGTGTCGTCGCCATCACCACCGTCCAAATTGTCGTCGCCTGCTCCGCCGTACAAAGTGTCCGCACCATCTTCTCCGTTAAGTTCATCATCACCCGCTTCGCCATATAGGGTGTCGTTGCCGGCACCACCGGACAAAGTGTCGTCGCCATCACCACCGCGCAAAATGTCATTGCCGCTGCCACCAGAAATGATGTTGGCAATACTGTCGCCGGTAAGTTGATCCGCATAGGATGAGCCGTAGAGATTTTCGATTTCGCTTAGTGTATCGCCTTGCGCATTCCCGCCGGTATTGATGCCGGTTGATAGGTTTACAATGACGCCTGTGCCCGATGCAGAGTAACTCACCGAGTCCAAGCCAGCGCCCCCAATATAAGTATCAGCGCCAATTGAATCGTTGAATAAATCGTTGCCTAATCCACCTTCAAAGCTTTCAGCACCGACGGTTCCATTGAAGGTGTCGTTAAAGTCACTGCCAATGATGTGTTCAATTTCATACAAGCGATCACCCTGGGCATCGCCGCCAGCACTTGCTGCACCTGACAAGAACAGTACGATTGCAGCGCTCGACAAAGAATAAGTAACTGTATCTATGCCGATTCCGCCGTAAATATTGTCTGCGCCTGCACCACCTTCCAGTGTGTCATCACCCTCGTCACCCTCCAATGTGTCGTTGCCGTCACCGCCATAAATAATGTCGTTGCCAGCATTACCGGATAGTGTATTTGCGGTGGCGTCGCCTGTTAGTGTGTCCACAAAAGCGGAGCCTGTAAGGTTTTCAATTGAAATATATGTGTCGCCTTGGGCATCGCCAAGATTGCTTGCAGAGGTGCTAAGGTTTGCCATCACGCCGGTTGCTGCATTGGCATAACTTGCAGCGTCCGTTCCTGCACCACCATCGAGTGTATCTGCGCCGACGCCGCCCTCAAGACTGTCATCTCCACCGCCGCCCGTGAGCAAGTTTACGCCCGTATCGCCAATAAGGCTGTCATTGAAGGCTGACCCTGTCAGATTTTCAATGGATGTAAGAGTATCGCCCTGCGCATCACCACCGCTGCCTGCGCCTGTTGAAAGGTTTACAGTAACTGCAGCCCCTGAATTTACGTACGTTGCGGTGTCGGTACCGGTGCCGCCATCAATTACGTCAGCACCAATGCCACCATCAATAGTATCGTCACCCGCACCACCATCTAGGGTGTTGTTCTGCACATCACCAGTAAGGACATCGGCATGATCACTCCCCAATAAGTTTTCAATGCCCGACAAAGTGTCCCCTTGCGCATCGCCACCCGTACCGCTGCCGTCAGATAGGCTGACGGTCACAGCGGCGCTAGAACCGGCATAACTTGCACTGTCCGTACCGCCGCCGCCATCTATAGTGTCCGCGCCAGTGCCGCCTACGATTGTATCGTTCCCAGTACCACCAGCTAGATTATCGTCGCCACCTGCGCCGCTGATTGTGTCGTTACCAGTTCCTCCATCTAGCGTGTCGCCGCTACCGCTGCCATTAAGGGTATCAGCCCCCGCCATGCCTTGTAGAGAGCTGCCATCTGCATGTGCAGTCAAACTGTCATTATGACTTGAACCAATTATAGATTCGACCGATGTAAAAGTATCACCGTCTGCGTCGCCGCCGCTTGATGTGTTTAGGGCAAGATCGATTATTACAGCAGTCGCCGAGCTTGAGTAATCTGCGGTATCATTTCCAGTGCCACCGTCCAATGTGTCAGCGCCAGCCAGCCCAATAAGGGTGTCGTCGCCAGCCCCGCCTGTTAGTGTGTTAGCGCCGGTCGCACCAGTCAGTGTATCGGCGAAGCCAGAGCCGGTGATATTTTCAACATTTTGAATAAAATCGCCCTGCGCCTCATTATTTGTTCCGTTGCTATCAGCAAGTGAAACAGCAACTCCAGAAGTCGCGTTTGTGTAGGTGACCGTGTCTATACCGGCCCCGCCGTCCAAGCTATCGGCACCGCCAGCGCCTTCAAGTAAATCATCACCACTTCCGCCCACCAATGTATTGACGTTGCCATCGCCGACCAAGATATCTCCGAAATTTGAACCAGTGACGTTTTCGATGTTGGAGATAGTATCGCCCTGGGCGTGGCCACCCGTGCCAACGCCGGTGCCAAGATTAAGTTGGACAGCGTTGTCAGATCCCGAATAATCGATGGTGTCGGTGCCTAAACCGCCATCTAAGATATCTGCACCGCCTAGTCCGCTCAGACTGTCATTGTTTGCCCCGCCTTGCAGATCATCGACGCCCGCGTTGCCCGTAAGAACGTCGTCGCCAGCGCCACCAATTAGGGTGTTGCCGCTGACCGCCGCTGATAAACTATCGGCGTGGGAGGAGCCGACAATTGTTTCAATGTCATTGAAGGTGTCACCTTGGGCGTCACCACCCGTTGATGTGCCACTTGCTAGATTTATGTTTACGCTGGCAATTGATGTCGCATAAGACGCCGTATCAGTGCCTGCGCCGCCATCAATAACATCAGCACCGCCTTTGCCCTCGATAGAGTCATCCCCGTCGCCGCCAAAAAAGCTCTCGCTGACGGACGATCCAGTTAGTTGATCATTAAATGCTGTCGCGCGAATGGTTTCTACGCTGTTTAGTTGGTCACCCGCAGCATCACCGCCAACCCCAGAGGTCCCGTCTGTCGAAAGCGTTACCCCAGCAGCGGAGTTTGAATAATCTGCGGTATCGATCCCAGTGCCGCCGTCTAAAGTATCCGCACCTGCTAAACCGATAAGGGTGTCATCACCTGCACCACCGGTTAGGGTGTTTGCATTAGTGTCACCAGTAAGGCTGTCATTGTTTGAAGATCCGGTCAGGTTCTCAATGTCTGTAAAGCTATCGCCCTGCGCATCGCCGCCAGAAGCAGAGTTGGTGGTCAAGTTAAGGGTCACAGCGGATGCGGAACCTTGATAGGTTGCTGTATCATTGCCCGCGCCACCATCCAAACTATCGGCACCCGCACCACCTTCCAATGTATCGGTGCCATCGCCACCTTGTAGGTCATCAGACCCAGCAAGGCCGGAGAGTTGGTCATTGCCGGTGCCGCCCAATAGTTGGTTATCAAGGCTATTGCCTGTCAGCGTATCAGCTTGGGCTGAACCAATGATGTTCTCAATATCGGACAAGGTGTCGCCCTGAGCGTCGCCACCAGATCCTGTGCCTGTGGATAGGTTTACATCCACGGCTCCAGAAGAGGCCGAATAGTCCACACTATCAGAGCCTGTGCCCCCAGCAAGTGTATCCGCACCACCAAGACCCACTAAACGATCATTACCTGCACCACCGTTCAAGGTATTGTCAGAGCTATTGCCGGTCAGGTCATCATTAAAGTCAGAACCAACAATGTTCTCGATTGAGACAAAGCTATCCCCAACAGCATCCCCACCCGAAGCGGTGTTGGTGGCTAGATTAATCGCAATGGCAGAAGCCGAAGTTGAATAATCAACAATGTCTGATCCTGCGCCACCGTCAAACGCGTCTGCTCCGCCAAGACCAACCAATGTGTCATTACCAGATGCACCTGAAAGCGCGTTGGCACTATTGTCACCAGTAAGACTATCGTTGCCAGAAGACCCCAACAGGTTCTCAATGTTAATCAGCGTATCCCCAGCCGCATCACCTGATGAGCCGGTTCCAGTTGAAAGATTGACCGTCACCGCAGAAACAGAACTAGCATAAGACGCCAAATCTATGCCGTCACCACCATCAAGACTATCCGATCCACCGCCACCTTCAAGCGTATCGGAACCCAAACCACCCGAAAGAGTGTCATTGCCAGTTCCCCCGTCCAGAGTGTCGTTGCCTGCTTCGCCTTGCAAACTATCATTGCCGCTATTGCCGGTGAGGGTGTCATTACCAGCACCGGCCAGTAGGGTGTTGGCACCTGCATTCCCTGTCAAAACATCATCAAGAGCGGAGCCGGTGATGTTCTCAATTGAGACCAAACTATCCCCTTGCGCGTCGCCACCTGCACCTGTACCCGTAATCAGCTCAACATCAACCCCAGCAGCGGAGTTTGAATAATCTGCGGTATCGATCCCAGTGCCGCCGTCTAAAGTATCCGCACCTGCTAAACCGATAAGGGTGTCATCACCTGCACCACCGGTTAGGGTGTTTGCATTAGTGTCACCAGTAAGGCTGTCATTGTTTGAAGATCCGGTCAGGTTCTCAATGTCTGTAAAGCTATCGCCCTGCGCATCGCCGCCAGAAGCAGAGTTGGTGGTCAAGTTAAGGGTCACAGCGGATGCGGAACCTTGATAGGTTGCTGTATCATTGCCCGCGCCACCATCCAAACTATCGGCACCCGCACCACCTTCCAATGTATCGGTGCCATCGCCACCTTGTAGGTCATCAGACCCAGCAAGGCCGGAGAGTTGGTCATTGCCGGTGCCGCCCAATAGTTGGTTATCAAGGCTATTGCCTGTCAGCGTATCAGCTTGGGCTGAACCAATGATGTTCTCAATATCGGACAAGGTGTCGCCCTGAGCGTCGCCACCAGATCCTGTGCCTGTGGATAGGTTTACATCCACGGCTCCAGAAGAGGCCGAATAGTCCACACTATCAGAGCCTGTGCCCCCAGCAAGTGTATCCGCACCACCAAGACCCACTAAACGATCATTACCTGCACCACCGTTCAAGGTATTGTCAGAGCTATTGCCGGTCAGGTCATCATTAAAGTCAGAACCAACAATGTTCTCGATTGAGACAAAGCTATCCCCAACAGCATCCCCACCCGAAGCGGTGTTGGTGGCTAGATTAATCGCAATGGCAGAAGCCGAAGTTGAATAATCAACAATGTCTGATCCTGCGCCACCGTCAAACGCGTCTGCTCCGCCAAGACCAACCAATGTGTCATTACCAGATGCACCTGAAAGCGCGTTGGCACTATTGTCACCAGTAAGACTATCGTTGCCAGAAGACCCCAACAGGTTCTCAATGTTAATCAGCGTATCCCCAGCCGCATCACCTGATGAGCCGGTTCCAGTTGAAAGATTGACCGTCACCGCAGAAACAGAACTAGCATAAGACGCCAAATCTATGCCGTCACCACCATCAAGACTATCCGATCCACCGCCACCTTCAAGCGTATCGGAACCCAAACCACCCGAAAGAGTGTTGATGGAACTGTTGCCTGTTATGTGGTCGTTAAAGTTCGATCCAAACGCGTTTTCAACATTGATAATGTTGTCGCCCTGTGCTTCTCCACCAAAGCCCATCCCAGTAGCAAGGTTTATTGTAATGGCCGATACTGAACTAAGATATGAGACAGAATCAATACCAGTGCCACCGTCAATTTGATCCGCACCATCGCCTCCAAACAATTGGTCATTGCCTGCACCGCCATCCAGAATGTCGGCACCATCCATCCCATAAAGTGTATCATTTCCACTTCCAGCGGTGATGATGTTGGCATTGACGTCACCTGTAAGTAAATCGTCAAGATTGGAGCCGGTCAAGTTCTCGATATTGATGAGTGTATCGCCAGCGGCATCGCCACCCGAATGCACATCTGTAGTCAGGTTAACTGTTACTGCGGTTTGAGAATTCGTGTAATCGGCTGTGTCAGAACCGGCACCGCCTTCAATCGTATCTGCCCCTGCGTCACCTCGCAGAATGTCATCACCATCGCCGCCATCCAACGCGTCATTTCCTGCTCCGCCGGAAAGCGTATCGTTGCCCAGGTTGCCGATAATGTTGTTTACTGCAGCATTGCCTTCCAGGCTGTCGTTTGCGATTGAGCCTGTTAAGTTTTCAATATTTGTGAGTGTATCGCCTTGGGCATCGCCACCCGAACCTGTTCCAGAAGTAAGGCTGACATTTACAGCTTGCGCGGATGTTGAATAGTTGGCGGTGTCAGTTCCAACCCCACCATCCAATGCATCTCCACCACCTGCACCTTCCAACACATCATCGCCTAAACCGCCGGACAATGCATTGGCTGAACTGTCTCCCAACAAACTATCGTTAAACGCAGAACCTGTTAAATTCTCGATAGAAACATAACTATCACCCGTGGCGTCGCCGCCATTACCGGTTGAAAGGGCAAGGTTGATGGTCACAGCTGAAGCAGAATTAAGATAGGTCGCCGTATCTGATCCCGCCCCCCCAGAAAGAGCATCTGCGCCTTGTCCACCGTCCAATACATCGTTGCCGCCATTGCCTGAAAGCGTGTCGTCGCCAGTGTTGCCTGATAATATATCATTTCCTGCACCGCCGAAGAGATTGTCATCGTCAGCGCCGCCACTCAGCGTATCATCACCGCCAAGCCCGTAGAGGGTATTGGCACCCTCATTCCCGGTTATTTCATCACTTTGTTGGGAGCCTTCGATATTTTCAATATTTGTAATGATATCGCCCTGAGCATCTCCATTTGTGCCGGTGCCCGTTAGGAGGTTGACCGTTACTCCGTTTGTTGACCCCTGATAGCTGGCCATGTCGGTACCTGCGGCACCGTCAAGGGTATCTGTGCCCTGACCACCTTCTAAAGTGTCATCGTCATCGCCACCCAACAATGTGTCATTTCCTAAACCACCCGTAAGCCTATCTTGGCCCATACCACCGGAAAGCGAATTGTTTAGCTCGTTGCCGGTGATGGTGTCATTCAGGTTTGTGCCCGTGATATTTTCAATCGATGAAAAAGTGTCCCCCTCAGCATCTCCACCAGTGGCCAAATTGGCCGACATATCGATGTTGATCGCGTCGGTAGAACTCGAATAGTCAGCGGTATCAACCCCGCTTCCACCCTCAAGACGGTCTGCTCCAGCAGCGCCGATCAGTGTGTCATTGCCGGCACCACCCGAAAGAACATTGGCTGCGCTATCGCCAATCAGCTGATCGGAGAATGATGTACCAATGACATTCTCGACATTTGAGTAAGTGTCCCCTGCCGCATCACCACCCGTGGCCGCAGAGGTTTGTAAATTGATTTGAACTGCCGCGCCTGAGCCGGAATAATCTACTGTATCAATGCCCGCTTCGCCGGCGATCACGTCCGCGCCCGCTCCACCCTCCAGGGTATCGTTGCCGTCGCCGCCCAAAAGCGTGTCATCACCCGCTCCACCGCGCAGGGTATCATCGCCCGCCCGGCCAGAAAGGGTGTTGGTGTTAGCGTCGCCCACCAATTCATCCGCATATCCACTGCCAAGTAGGTTCTCAATATCAGTAAAGCTATCGCCCGCGGCGTCTCCGATGCTGCCGGAATTAGTTGCAAGGCTTGCGCTGACGCCACTTGAAGCTCGTTCATATGATGCCGTGTCGGTGCCAGTTCCGCCAATTAGAGTATCAGCGCCAGCTTCGCCAGAAATTACATCATTGCCTACGCCGCCCTCAAGGCGGTTTGCACTGGCGTCGCCTTTCAATTGATCATTGAAATCGGTGCCTATTATGTTTTCGATGGAGGAATATGTGTCACCGTTGGCATCGCTGCCCGTGCCCACGCTTAATAATAGATCGATGTCCACTGACGATGCTGCGCCTTGATATGATGCTGTATCAGAGCCGGAACCGCCGACGAGATTGTCCGCACCGCCGCCACCCACAAAAACATCGTCACCATCATTACCCTGCAGGGTGTTCGCGCCCATATCACCGGTTAAGGTATCATCGAAAGCTGTACCTTCTACTCCTTCAATGCTGACGTAGCTGTCGCCGTCCGCATCTCCTCCCGAACCCGAAGATGTAGTTAGGTTTACGTCTACAGCAGTGGCAGAGGATGCATAGCTTGCTACATCTTGTCCATTGCCGCCGTCCAAAATGTCAGCGCCGGCGCGTCCTTCAAGCGTATCGTTGCTTGCTCCACCTGAAAGCATATTTGCAGCGTCATCACCTAAAAGGCTATCCGCGAAATCAGTACCAACAATATTTTCGATGTTTGAAAGCGTGTCTCCCTGAGCACTTCCACCTGCTCCAGTTCCCGCTTTCAGATCGATTTGAACAGCGCTCGACGTGGCGCTATAGTCTACCGTATCTGTTCCTGAGCCACCGTCAATTTGGTCGGCACCTGCACCACCGACAAGCTGGTCGTCGCCTGCACCGCCGAAAAGCTTATCCGCACCATCATTGCCGATAAGTCGATCATTGCCGGCATTGCCTGCCAGGGTGTTGTCTCCGGCGTCGCCCACAAGAATATCAGCAAAGTCAGAACCCGAAATGTTCTCAAATTCTGCGATTATATCGCCGCTCGCGTCACCACCCGACACCACTCTACTGCCTAAATCTACACTTACCCCAGCGCCAGAACTTTCATAAGCTAGTGTGTCCACTCCTTCGCCGCCGGTGAGTTGATCAGAACCTGCGCCACCTTGGATTTTATCGTCCCCGGAACCGGCCGATAAAGTGTTTGCCACTCCATCACCTGCTAGGTTGTCGTCAAAGTCGGATCCTGAGATGTTCTCGATGTTGATAAGTGTATCGCCCCCAGCATGGCCGCCAATACCAGTGCCTGTGCTTAGGTTGACAGATACCGCCTCATCAGATTTTTCATAACTTGCTGTATCGTTGCCCGTACCGCCATCTAAATGGTCGCCGCCTGCAAGGCCTTGAAGTATGTTGTCGCCGCCATCGCCAATCAAACGATCTACAAGGGCAGAGCCCTCCAAATTCTCAATGTTTGTAAGGGTGTCACCCGCTGCGTAGCCGCCATCAGCCGTATTGACACCAAGGTCTACATTAACTCCAATATTTGATGTTGAATAAGATACAGTGTCGTTACCCGAGCTGCCATCAATCTGGTCGTGTCCAATGCCTGCATAAACTGTATCATCGCCTGCGCCAGCATTGATTATGTTACCAGGAGGGTTGCCAGAAACGACAGCAATGGTCTCTTCCGTCAACGGGTCGATAAACACGATGTCACCATCAGAATTCACCTCACCAACACCAAGCTGTACGCTGGCGTTGGATGTCCCTAAGCCACCATTCCCATCGTCCAGTGCATATTCAATGCCAATCGAACCAAGATTGTAGAAACCATTTTCATTGGCTGTTTGCCCGGCGTTGGGCACATCGAATGCAACCTGGATTTGTGTTGTCAACGGCGTAGCCGTATCGACAGAAAGCTCCCAACCTTGGTCGGTTTCTGTTGCGCCCAAAACACGCATGCCAGCGGGAAGACTGGTTACGGTAAGGCTTGTTGGCGTCCAGCCCTTAAAAGGAAAATCAACAGAGACTTCCACGGACACGGCGCTTGAACCGCTTGATGCCAGATCTTGGTTGTCGGCATAAATGATATCAGCGTTGGCAGTGCCGTTGACGACTTCATCAGCACTCATAGCGCTATAGCTGCTATCCGTTGCAGCTGGGGGGCGGTGGGTTGCTCCTTTAATGATGGTGCGCCCATCGTCGGCAATTTCTGAAGTCTGCCCGGTGATGCCAAATACGCGTAGGCTTAACTCGGCTTCCGGCAACGCCTCAATACCGTTTTGTGCAGGGGGGGCGGAGGCCGATGCAGTGCTGTCAGACCTACCAGTGAGCTCGCTTGCACCTATTTTTTCGTCGATATTGGAGCGATCAAACTCATTCTCACTGTCGCCCTTTTTCTTGTCAATGAGTTCTTCAGGAGTTGGTTTTGCGAGTTTTTGTACTTGCTCCACCTGCGCCGTTTGTTCTGCTTCAACCGGTTGTTGGGGTTCTTGTATTTCCTCTATAGGCTCTGATTGTTCTGTTTGAGACAAAGATGTGAATGTGCTCGTATCCGAGCTGTCTTGATCTCTAAATTGACCAACTTTGCCCAATATTTCCTGCGCCGAATAGACTTGGTTAGCCAACATCATCGTTGGTGCTTCACCAATTGTCGCCAATAGGCCATATTCAAGAATTACGAGTTTAGAGCCGTCGGGGAACTCAATAATCAGATCAACATCTGACAAAGCAACTTGGGCGTCCTCAATATCGAAGTCGAACGTTAGCTGTTCACCATTTACAGGCTCAACTATACGTGTTTCCCCTGAGCTTGGCTTTTGAATAGCTTCTGTTGAGGCAACTTCGACGTTCGCATTTGTACCTTTGGCTGTATCGGGTTCTGCTGCCCCTAAAGCGAGCTCAGTTGGATTGTCGTTTTCCATGCGATACCTCGATACGCCCACTCTACAACAAACCTTAAGATCTATTGGCAGGACTGCTTATAGTGATCCAATAAAATGCAAATATTAGTCTCTGTTTTTGTAAACAATAGTGGTTAATGAAATGAAAAACCATTTTGGGAACGTCGTAGTTATTCACGGGCTCGATTTACTGCAGGAGTACGTTGTGCGCCTTGGAACTCTACTTGGTGACATATACGTAGGCTGTGCGGCAGAATCCAAATTTCGATAGTCGATTTGTATGTAAATAATTCACACTTTAAGGTTATTTTAACCGCGTTTCTTAATGTTCTGCGTAAAGTCTAAGTAAGGAAATGCGGTTTGTTTGGTTTTTATTGCAAGAATTATGGACGCCCCTTATTGGTCGTCGTGTTGACAGGAGCGGCTTTGAGTCTGTCGGCTTGCGCCTCTAAGTCCAGATCAAACACTTGCTTGACAGCAACGGTGTCCAACTGCGCGGCGATAAACGATATGTCTTCCAGCCATTCGAGTGCATCTGAAGCTGAGGTTGAGCTCTCTGCGGCAAAATCAAACAAAGTGATGCAAGAGGGAAACGCGGCCAAGGCGCGTTTGAGCCTGCAACAAGTTGCGGTTGTTACTCTTCAGACAAATCCAACTATTAGTATTGCACATTGGCGTCGGGAGGATGCGAAGGCTGGCGTAAACATTACCAAGGCCAAATATTTGCCCAAAATTGACTATAGTTTGGCAACCGGCAGAGAGGTGACTTACGACACTCGCACTGAAATTGGCGAAGGACATATTCGTTCAGAAATTGGATTGTCTTTGAGCCAATTGTTGTTTGATTTCGGGAAAACTGGCGCCGAAGTGGATTGGTCCAAAGCATTGGAAAACTCGGCACAATGGCGCTACAAAGATCAAATTGAAAAAATTCTTTACGAAGTTTCCGACATTTATCTTACGGTTTTAGAGCTGGATATGTTGCTGGATAATAGCAACACGAATTATAATGCTCATCGTGAAACCTACCGATTGGTAAAGTTGAATGAAGAAGCGGGAAATGCAACTGTTGCGGATGTCCAAAAGGCGGCCACTCGACTGGAGAATGCGAAAACTCAATCGATTGAACAGGCTTCGCAAAGAAAGCGCAACGAAAGCGAGTTCCGACGTTTAACTGGAATGGCCCCTGGAAGGCTCGTGATGCCAGCTCTGCCTAAAGGACAGCGTAACTTTGCGCTAGGGCTGAGCGAAGACTATGTAAATCGCAATCCGTATTTGAACGGTATTTTGTCTGATATTCAAAGCCTCTATAGGCAGCAAGAATCTATGCAGTTGGCTTATCTACCTCGCCTTACGTTGGAAGGCGCTGCCGCTGTAAAACAAAACGTTATGGGTGTATCGCCAGCCATTGGCGATGCACGGCTGCAAATTGTGTTGCGCGGTTCAATTTATGACGGCGGTGAAAAAATGGCTAAGCTTGAGCAAATTAATGCACGGATTAGCGAAAATGAAGCTCGTTACCGTGAAGCTCGTAGAGATTTGGAACGAGATATCCGCGATACCGCCCGTATTGTAAGTACTGCAAAAACCCAACGGAACACAATTGAGCGGCGCATTGGTGCAAGCATGGATGTGGTGCGGCTTTACACGGAGCAGTATAAAGCGGGTAAGCGCACTATATTTGAAGTGTTAGATGCACAGCAAGAACTGTATACGGCGCAGGCTGAGCAAATCTCAAACAAGTTTGATGTTCTACGCGCCCAATATTCGGCATATAGGATTGCAGGCGTGCTCAGTAAACAGTTGTTGGGTGACATAAATTTTGACTAGGGTCTAGAAACCTCATCAGACGTTGGGTGTTTTTGTTCACACCCAAGTGAAATCATCCACGTTAAGACAAGGCTGACACTTTTGGCGTGAACACATAGCCTGCGCCATAAACTGTTCGGATGAGTTTTGGGTTTTTTGCCGTGTCATGTAGCTTCTTCCGCAGTCTTGAAACTTGCGCATCAATAGACCGGTCAAAAGCGTCGCTGTCTTGGTTGTAAATGTCCATAAGTCGCTCTCGGGAAAGTATTTTGCCAGGTGACGCAACGAACGCTTTTAGCAGGCGAGCATCTGCTGCACTCATTATCTCTGTGACCCCATTTGGGCTGGTTAGCTCTAACGTTGAAAAATCCGCCCGCCAATCCGCAAATAAAACATGTTCAAGCTGTTCACTTGATGAAACTGAATGTAGTTTATCTATTCTGCGCAATAGGCTGCGTGCGCGGGCCGCAAGCTCAATCGTGTTAATTGGCTTCACCAAATAGTCATCGGCGCCAAAGTCTAAACCGAGCACGCGGTCACCAAGTGCTCCTCTACCGCTAACAACAATTGTGGGAACGTCAATTTGGCCCAGCGTGTCGCGCAACAAAGTTAGGGCGTCGCCATCCGGCAATGATAGATCGATAATGCATAGGTCAGGCTCTTTTGCCAGCAGTGCTTCGTCGAACGCAGCTATTGTGCCAAACAAAGAGATTGCAAAGCCGTGCGCCTTGAGTTCGCGCGCATATAGAGCACGCACGTCGGCATCATCTTCCAAAATATAGATGATCTTCTGGCTCATTGATTTGATTTACTCTTTGTTGGTGTCCATATCGCCGTAATCACTACGCGCGATTTGTGCATATTGAATAGCATCGATAAGCCTATTTTGCTCAAATGGTTTGCGCAACAACGGAAATCTTATGCTTTGGTCTTGGTCAATCTGGGCTTGTCCTGTCATCAAAACGATTGATGTGAGCGGGTATTCTTTGGCCACTAACTGTGCCAATTCAACGCCGTTTATTTGTCCCGGCATTGAGATGTCAGATAGCAAAAGATCAATCTCATCGACCGAGTGAATGAGTTCTTTCGCTTCTTCACCATCTTCCGCTTCTACAACCAAAAAGCCTAATTCGACCAAGTCACGTCGCAAAACTTTACGCACTTCTTCCTGGTCTTCAACCAGCAGTGCGATTTGCCCATCAAAATTTGCTGGATATTCTGGTTGCAAGGGGCGGGTGTCTGAGGGACTGTCGAAAACGCGGGGAATAAGAATGGTGAAAACTGTGCCTTTGCCGACTTCGCTTTGAACAGATATATTGCCGTCCGAAACCTCAACAAAACTTTGCGCCATGGAAAGTCCCAGACCTGTGCCACCAGCTTCGTTTCTGGTCGAAAAGAATGGATCAAAGATTTGTTTTTGAACTGATAGGCTCATGCCAGCACCGGTGTCTTCGCATGAAATCTCTAGGAATTCTCCTGCTTGCAATCCCAATCGATCGGCTTGAATTCGATCAAGCGTAACCGAGCGTGCCATCAAGTTGATCTGGCCTTTACAAGACTTGCCTGCATCATCAATTGCTGACTTTGCATTCAGCGCAAGGTTTAGCAACGCGTTCTCCATCTGCCCGGGGTCCACGCGTGCAAACAGCGATTGACCTTCAATCGTCATGCCCAACGTGATGTTTGAAGGCAATGAAGGTTTGAGCAACTCCGCCAGCCCGTCAAAAACATCACGCACATTAACAACCTTTGCGTCTAATGGTTGACGTCGGGCGACTGTGAGCAATTGTTGCGTTAATTCTGCGCCACGTTTGGCTGCACGAAGGGATGGGCCAATCATTTCACGCACCAGCTCGTCGTCTTCTACTCGCTGCGCAAGGGGTCGCAAGTTTCCCAATATGATGGTCAAAAGGTTGTTAAAATCATGGGAGATGCCGCTAGACAATCGGCCAATGGCCTCCATCTTTTGGGCTTGCGAAAGTGCTTGGGCTGCGGCCCGTTGCTTGGTCAGATTGATCGACAGCACATAAAAACCACGCACGGTTTTGTCGATACGCAGGTCTGGGCGAAGAAACGTGCGAATGTCTAGTTCACGGCCGTCAATATGGGAAAAATCAAGATCGAATTCGACCGCTTCACCCAGTTTCGCGCGGGCGAAATAGGGAGCTGAGACGTCATGAATTGATGATGCGAGAATTTCGTGCGTGTTTCGCCCCACAACATCTTCAATTCTATGGCCATAGCTTTGGGCAAAGCGCCGATTGACGAATTGAAATACCTCATCATGGTCCAAATAGGCGATGCCTGCGGGAACTTCATTCGCGATAAGCCTAAGCCGTTCTTCAGATCGACGCAGGTCTCGTGTCTGTTCTTCGATACGGCGTTGCAGTTCTGTTTCGTGATGCCGTTGTTGGGTGATATCTGTATAAATTGTCGCGAATCCGCCTTTCGCAAGCGGTGCGCCACTGACCCGAATTACCCGTCCGTTTGGCCTCACACGTTCAACGGTATGTGCCCGAAACTCGCGCGCGACTTTTACCCGGCCTTTTACCTGTTCTTCAACATCCCCTGGGCCATATTCCCCATGTTCTGAATTGTATCGAATAAGGTCTTCAAATGCAGAACCACGCGTTAGTAGTTGCTGCGGGACGTCTAGTAACTCGCCCAATCTTTTATTGGCAAAAACCAATTGAAGATCTTTATCAAACACCGTGATGCCTTGATCAATATTGTCGAGGCCAGCCTCAATTTGAATAAGCAATTCAACAGCTTGAACATCTGTCACCGTTGGTTGATCAGACACATCTTCCTCCCTTTATGTGTGCTCGTCACAATTGCGTACAATTCAGGCAAACTCTCGCAAGATGAATTGCTTAAAACACCGATCAGACGTTGCGCATCACATTGCCATAGACGAAACTCAAAATTCAAATTGGGTCAAGTTTTAAAATTTTGATGCGTCTGGGAGGACTGAAAAATTGAGTGAACCAACCAAGATGTTGGACGTGGAAAATGTGTCATTGCGGTTTGGCGGTGTTAAAGCGCTGACCGACATATCATTTCATGTGAACGAAAATGAGATTTTTTCGCTGATCGGCCCAAACGGCGCTGGTAAAACCTCAATGCTTAACTGCATTTCAGGTCGTTATCGCCCGCAAGAAGGCAACATCACCTACAATGGCAAAAATCTTCTAAAACGTTCAATCAATGACAGAGCGGCGATTGGCATTGGCCGGACGTTCCAAAACTTGGCTTTGTTCAGCCATATGTCGGTGATCGACAATATTTTGGTCGGCCAGCATCATCTTCTCAAAAACAACTTTGTCAGTGGCATGTTCTATTGGGTGGGTGGCGCGCAAAAAGAAGAGGCGAACGCCCGCCGTGAAATTGAAGACATTGTTGACTTCCTAGAAATTCAGCATGTGCGCAACGAGCCAGCGGGTTCGCTTTCATATGGTTTGCGCAAGCGCGTAGAGTTGGCTCGAGCGATTGCGATTAAACCCAAGCTTATCCTTTTGGACGAACCTATGGCCGGCATGAACCTCGAAGAAAAAGAGGATATGGCCCGCTATATAATCGAATTGAACGAGCAATACGGGATTACTGTTGTCATGATCGAACATGACATGGGTGTTGTGGTGGATATCTCACACCGTGTTGCTGTTCTCGATTTTGGGCAGAAAATTGCCGAAGGGTCACCTGAAGAGGTCGTAGAGGACGAACACGTTAAAACAGCCTATCTCGGCGTTGATGATTTCAATTTCGATGAAGAGGAAGCTGTATAATGACTGTTCATCGGGAAATTTCTGGCTCTGCCGTTAATTGGGATGCTGGCGTACATCACGCAAAGGCTGTCCAGCAAAATGATACGCTACCAAAAATGCTTTTGGCCAACGCGAAGGCACATCCAAAAGATGTTGCTCAACGTGAAAAAGACTATGGCATTTGGAATGAAATCACCTGGGAAAAATTCAATTCTCACGTAAAAAACATGGCGTTGGCCTTCGATAACTTTGGCGTAGGTCAAGGCGATGTTGTCGCGATTATTGGCGACAATCGGCCAGAATGGGTTTGGAGCGAAATTGCGGCCCACTCAGTGAAGGCCATGAGCATGGGCATTTATCGCGATGCCTTGGAAGAAGAAATCGCTTACCTTGTCAACTACGCCGAGCCTAAAATCGTGGTGGCCGAAGACGAAGAGCAAGTCGACAAATTTCTTGCGTTGGGCGACCGGATCCCGTCGATAGAAAAAATCATTTACCACGACCCGCGTGGGATGAAGAAATATGACGACCCACGTCTAGTGTTTCTAGACGATCTTGAGAAACTGGGTGCCGAAGCAGCTGCGAAAAACCAATCGCGTTATGAAGAGTTAGTTGCTGCGACGCAAACGGACGATGTTGCCGTGCTTTGCACGACTTCCGGCACGACATCAAACCCCAAGCTTGCCATGTGGAAACACTCTGCATTTCTTGGTCATGCAGTGAACTATTTGCGCGCGGACCCTATGAATGCCGGTGATGAATATCTTGCCGTATTGCCGCTTTCGTGGGTTATGGAACAGATGTATTCAGTTGCATGGAATTTGGTCGCGCGGATGATCGTAAACTTTCCAGAAGAGCAAGAAACCGCAATGTCGGATTTGCGCGAAATTGGGCCAAATTTTGTTTTGCTTTCCCCAAGGGTTTGGGAACTTGTCGCCGCGGATATTCGCTCGAGAATGATGGAAAGCTCTAAATGGAAACAAGCGATCTTCGATTGGGGTGTTAAAGCTGGTCTAGCCGCATTGGAGCGAGGGCAGAAATCTGGATTGGCCGAATTATTACTGTTCCGCGCATTGCGTGATCGCCTCGGATTTTCACGATTGAAATCCGCTGCAACTGGTGGCGCGGCGATGGGGCCGGATACGTTCAAGTTTTTCCAAGCTATGGGTGTGCCGCTGAAACAGCTTTATGGTCAAACAGAGGGTTTGGGCGCATATACAATCCACAAATGGGATGAAATCGACCACGATACTGTCGGCTATCCAATGAACGATTGCCTCATCAAAATCCGCAATGCGGACGAGGAGGGCATGGGTGAAATCGTCGTCCAGCACCCCAATTTGATGACAGGTTATTATAAAAACACCAAAGACACTGACGAAGCGTTTGATAAAGACGGGCACTTCCTTACCGGCGATGCAGGCTATTTGAACGACAATGACCATTTGGTGGTTGTTGACCGGATCAAAGATCTCTCAGAGACCAGCAAAGGCATAAAGTTCTCCCCCCAATTTATCGAGAACAAACTGAAGTTCTCCGCTTTCGTGGCAGAAGCCGTGATCTTGGGTAAAGATCAGCCTTACCTCACTGCGATGATCTGTATCCGCTATCCGATTGTGTCCAAATGGGCGGAGCAACGCAGGCTCGCCTTCACCACCTACACGGACTTGGCGTCACGCCCAGAAATCTATGAACTGCTGCGCAAAGAGGTTGAGAACGTCAATCGTCACATACCAGAGGCGCAACGCATTAAGAAGTTCGTGCTGCTTTACAAAGAACTCGACGCGGATGATGGCGAACTCACGCGGACGCAAAAAGTGCGTCGCAGTGTGATCGCTGAGAAATATGCGGACATTATCGGCAAGCTTTACTCGGACGATGAGTATGTGGACATCGACACGGTGATCTCGTTCCAAGATGGCACCACACAGCGCATTAAAACATCGCTCAAGGTGCAACGTCTTGATGATCAAAGCGCAGTTGAAAAGGGATTGGCATCATGAAGTGGGAACTGTTTTTTCAACTGCTGGTCAACGGTTTGATCGTTGGAATGCTCTATGGTGTTGTCGCCATGTGTTTCGTGCTGATCTACAAATCCACGCAGGTCGTAAACTTTGCACAAGGCGAGTTTTTAGTGTTGGGCGCATGGGTGTGTTTGGCACTTGTAACGCAGATGCAGCTGCCCTTTTTCCTCGCGTTCATCTTCACGTTGGTCTTCATGGCGGTTTTCGGCATCGTCGTACAAACGGTCATTCTAAGGCCATTGATCGGTGAGCCCATTATCTCCGTCATTATGGTGACCATAGGGCTGTCCATTTTCATGCAAGCCCTGATGAATTGGATTTTCGGAAACGATGCAAAACGCTTCCCGGACGTTTTTGGTACAACAGATTATGTCTCAATCGGCGGGTTAAATGTCGAAATCGCATACCTGCTTTCCCTTGTCTTGTCCTTCGTCATTATGGCCGTGTTCTTTTGGTTCTTTAAGTTTACACGACATGGGTTAGCCATGCGAGCGACGGCGTTTGATCAGCAAATCGCGCAAAGCTTAGGCATTTCGGTCAAGCAAACATTCGCGATGGCATGGGCGATATCGGCTATGGTTTCCGGCGTTGCTGGCATCGTGATCGGCATCGTGAATTCAGTGTCAAACTCGTTAGCATTTGTCGGCATCAAAGTGTTCCCGGCTGTGATTCTAGGCGGACTAGATTCCATCGTTGGCGCGGTGGTCGGCGGGATCATCATCGGCGTTCTGGAAAACCTAGCGGAGTATGCAGATGGCCAATGGCTCAAAATTGGCAATCTCTACACAATCGCGCCGTTCTACGTGCTCATCATAATCTTGATGATTAAACCTTATGGCCTGTTTGGCACCAAAGACATTGAGAGGATCTAGCGATGGGACACGTACCAAATCCGCGACCGGCTGGCGACTTTAGAACCACATATAGCGATGACAACCGCCTATTTAAAACGCATTTTGAAGCCCGTGCAGTGATCGCCATACTGGCCACTTTGATCATCGTCGCGCCGTTCTTAAGCCCCTATTGGATCACCCAGCTGATTTTGATCGGCATTTACGCGATCGCGGCGATTGGCCTAAATATCTTAGTGGGGACCACCGGGCAGATTTCACTTGGACACGGGGCATTCTTTGGCTTTGGCGCTTTCGCCAGTGCTTGGCTTGCCACCAGTTTCAACGTGCCAACACTCATTTCAATGCCCGCAGCAGCGCTACTAACAACTGCCGTCGGCATGATTTTCGGTGTTCCTGCTGCTCGGATTAAGGGGCTGTATCTCGCCATCGCGACACTGGCATCGCAGTTTATCCTGGAAGACTTCTTTGCACGTGCTGATTGGTTCTCTGGCGGTGTTTATGGCGCGCTGGCTGACCGACCTGATATTTTCGGATACATCCTCGACACGGATTTGAGTTATTTCTATCTCGTTCTGTTTTGGCTCGTGGTCAGCGTAATTGGCGTTTCCAATCTATTGCGTTCCCGCGATGGACGCGCACTGGTTGCGGTGCGCGATCATTATCTGTCAGCTGAAGTGATGGGCGTAAACCTCACCAAGTATCGCATTCTTTCGTTTGGAATATCTTCTTTCTTTGCTGGACTTGCGGGCGCACTATTTGGGCATTATCTCGAATATGTCTCGGTTGAGGGTTTTACCATTTTGCTCTCCATCCAATTCCTAGCCATGATCATCATTGGCGGCTTGGGTTCCGTTTATGGCGCTATTCTTGGCGCGGCGTTCATTTTATTGTTGCCGCAGGTTATGGAAAACGCCACGTCTGTTATGGCCGTCGCATTCCCTGCAATGGAAAGCGGAAAAGCCTACGTAAAGCAAATGTCCATCGGCGCTGCGATCATTCTATTCCTAATCTTTGAACCCGAGGGGCTTGTCCATCGTTGGCAGCAAATTCGCGCCAGCTGGAAGCTGTTCCCGTTCTCTAGATAATAAACGCAAAAGCACTCAATCTCGGCAAACAAGAGGTGCTGCAAACAATAATTAGCCGAACAAAACGAGGAGAAACAACGTGAACTTGAAATCATTATCACTGGCAGCTTTGGCGGCATCATTGCTCGCTGGCACAGCAGCCAACGCACAAGACAGCGTATTTGTTGGCCACTTGGTTGACTATACGGGCCCAACAGCTTTTGTTGGCAAACACTATGGACCGGGCGTATCAGACGCGATCAATTATGTGAACGCACATGGCGGTATCGATGGCACAACGATTGAGCTTACGCAGATCGATTATGCCTATAAGGTACCTGAAGCACTTGCTGCCTATAAGTCTTGGTCTTCACGCGGTATGGTCGCGATGCAAGGGTGGGGCACTGCTGACACAGAAGCTTTGATCTCATTTGTCGCAAAAGACAAAATTCCTGTCTTTTCTGCGTCATATTCTGCGCACTTGACTGACCCTCAAGGTACCAACCCAGCAACAAAGAAACCAGCGCCGTTTAACTTCTTCTATGGCCCTTCATATTCAGATACTTGCCGGGCATTAGCGCAATGGGCGGCAACTGACGCCAAAGAGAATGGCATTGAAAATCCAATTTTCTTGCATGCCGGGGATAATCATCCTTATCCGAATGCACCCAAGGAAGCTTGCGCAGCATACGCTGCTGAGTTGGGTCTAACCGTTGCTGATCCAATTGTGGTGCCGATGAAGCCAGGCGACTTCAAAGCGCAATGCCTAACGATCAAAGAAACTGGCGCTCAGTATGTTTATATGGGCAATCTAGGCGGCTCTGTCGTTTCTTTGCTTAAATCATGTGGCACAGTCGGTGTTGAAGCCAACTACTTGGGCAACGTGTGGGCAGGTGACTACCTTACCCTGAAAGCGTCTCAAGCTGAAAACTTGATTTTCCCATCTTCAACTCCATTCTTTGGCCAAGACGTTCCGGGCATGGCGTTAGTTGAGAAAATCGCAGCTGCTGGTCAAGCCAATGGCGACGATAAACCAACCCACCACTACATTCGCGGCATTTGCTCTGCATACATCATGATGGATGCCATGAAATGGGCAAAAGCCAACGGTGGCATCACTGGCGAGAATATCAAAAAAGGTATGTATGCCCGTGAAAACTGGGTTCCAGAAGGTCTAGAAGGCGTTTGCTTGCCATCAACTTGGACCGACAAAGATCACCGTGGATTGATGACCGTTGCTGTGAACCAAGGTTCATTCAAAGACGGCGAAGTCAGCATAAAACGGATATCTGAAACAACGCTACCACGTCGTGATGACTGGTTGGGTTTGTAGGCGAACCTGATGACCGAAAGGATGAGCAAAATGAAACCACAAATTGCCGCAACCGGGAATGGCCTGGCATCTGAAACCATCCTTTCCGTCAACAATATTGAGGTCGTGTTTAACGAGGTCATTCTCGTTCTACGCGGTCTCAACCTAAAAGTTGCTCGAGGAAAAATTACCGCTTTACTGGGCACAAATGGCGCAGGAAAATCCACGACCCTTAAAGCAATTACCAACTTACTCGCTTCAGAAGATGGTGAAGTGACCCGTGGGTCAATCACCTACGAAGGCGACGAAGTAACAGAAATCGGTCCAGAAGCGCTGGTACGTAGGGGCGTGTTTTTGGTGATGGAGGGCCGTGGAATTTTACAAGATATGACGGTGATCGAGAATTTGCGTTTGGGCGCTTACTCAAGATCAAACGTCGATATGAAAAAAGAAATTGAACAGGTATTCGAATACTTTCCGCGTTTGAAAGAGCGAACAGGATTGGCTGGGTATCTGTCAGGGGGCGAACAACAAATGCTCGCTATTGGGCGCGCTTTGATGGCAAAGCCTAAACTGATCTTGATGGATGAACCTTCGATGGGCCTGTCACCGCTGCTGGTGAAAGAAGTATTTCGCATTATTCGGCGCCTCAATCGCGAACTTGGTATTTCAATTCTGCTTGTTGAGCAAAACGCCAACATGGCGCTCCGAGTAGCTGACGATGGTTACATTATGGAAAACGGGAAAATCGTACTTGATGGAACAGCCAAAGAACTAATGGAAAATGAGGACGTTAAAGAGTTTTACCTCGGTGGGGGAGGTGAACGACGTTCCTTCAAAGATATCAAAAGCTACAAACGCCGTAAGCGTTGGTTGTAGGCGGGTGAGTATTATGGACCAAACTGAAACGGAGCATGGTTTCTTCTCGCCGTTGGAGACAAGAAACGAGCTTGAGCGCGAAGCCAACCTGTTTGCCAATTTGGGCGAACAGCTTAAGAATGCTGCCGCCAACAGTGGTTATTGGAAAGCGCAATTGGCCGACATCGACGTTGAGTCGATTGGTGATCGCAAAGCTCTGGCAAAACTTCCGGTTCTTTCGAAAGGTGATTTGGTTGAATTACAGGACAAGATGCCACTTTTTGGCGGTGTCGCACCTGCGAATAGTGATTTGCGGCGGGTCTTTTATTCTCCCGGACCCATCGTCGAACCGCAACCCGGCGGCACAGATCCATGGCGAATGAGCGCCGCGCTTTTCGCTGCCGGGATGCGGCATGGAGATATCATTGCGAATTGCTTTAGTTACCATCTTACCCCTGCAGGTTTTATGTTCGACGAGGCTGCTTCAAATCTAGGATGTGTCACTTTCCCCGCAGGCATAGGCAACACGGAAACCTTGGTTGAAGCGTTCAACCATTTTCAAATCTCTGGCTATGTAGGCACACCAGATTTTTTGCAGATCATTCTGGAGAAAGCTAAAGGACTAGGCCGTGATATCGACAGCATAAAAAATGCGCTTGTGTCTGGCGGTCCCCTTTTTCCTGCCATGCGCGATTGGTATGCGGGCGAGGGCATCAACATCAAGCAGTGCTATGGCACGGCGGAGTTGGGGCTTATCGCCCACGAAACCGGTGTGCCTGAGAACGGGATGGTGATCGCTGAAAACTGTATTGTTGAAATCGTTCGTCCAGGTACAGGCGACCCAGTGGGAGTTGGCGAAGTCGGTGAAGTCGTCGTGACAACATTTGACCAGAACTACCCACTGATCAGGTTTGCTACCGGCGATCTATCTTCGATTTTGCCTGGGCAATCGGCGTGCGGTCGTACGAATACGCGATTGAAAGGCTGGATGGGGCGCGCTGATCAAACGACAAAAGTTCGCGGCATGTTTGTGCATCCTCGCCAAATAGCAAAAATTGTTAAATCCTATCCCCAGATGGGCCGCGCCCGCCTAGAGGTGACCGAAAATGAAGGCAAGGATCAGATGACCTTCATTTGTGAGTTGCAAAGTGACGACAACTCAATAGCAGAAAAAATTGCCCAAACTGTACGCGCTGAATGTCGCTTGCGTGCAGACATTCGTATTGTACCACCCAGCAGCTTGCCCAACGATGGCAAAGTTATAGACGATCAAAGGGTTGTCGGAATTTGAGGTTGGCCATTGAGATATAAAACCGCACAAATTGCCTTCGTAAATGTGTAATTCAATATCTCCATTGATGGGAATATTTATTGCGCGGTTTTGATCTGAGTATCGAAGAGTTGACGATTATTGCACCGCGTCTTCCCAAGCAGGGACGTAGGTTCCAATCGTAAGGGTGACCGCGATATGCCCTACTGCATCTTTTGTATTCTTCGCATTGGCGCTCCATGGCGTGCAACTCCATTACTATATGGGGACAAGGGTTCCAGTTTAGATTCACCAAAACAGGGGCGTAAGATTCCAGAAGGAAACTTGTTTCATCCATCAACGCAATTTGAACTGAACTTATTTAGTTCAGGTGAGGTGGAGGCAGAAAATGAGTAAGACCTCTAATTCGCAAAACGAGCGGATCAAAAACGCCTATTTTTTTACGCCAAACATGCCCTCGATCGTCACAAACCTGACGAAGTTCCTAAAGTGGTTGTCCTTCCAACCAGGGTATAAGCGAAGTATCAAAAGAAACGCAATTTGAGCTTCGCTAAACTTTGAGGCCTTCATAAAACTCTCCTTCTCCCGCCTTCGGGGTCATAAGTGGAAAATTCCAACTCTAAATGGTCTTAATTATTGGGGGCACGTCAATAATCTGTCTCCAATTATCGAAGACAAATTCTACTCAAAACTAGATGAAGAAATGGGGTGCAGGTCACTTCCGCTGCGCGTGACGATATTCTGAACGTGTCGGCTCCGGAGAAATGTCAGTCCCTCTGTCTTCCAAAGAAATGGATGAAGAAAGAAAAAATCCGTCCGATCTCCTAACCTTTTCCTTCATCAAACGCAATCAACCTAAATAGTACGTTGGTTACGTTTTACGATAGCACTTCTGATTAGAACAACAACCAACCCAATAAATCCACCAATCAACAACGACAGTGCAAGATAAATTAAAGTACGTTTCGATGATCTTATTTCAGCAAAATCGACATCAAATGTTACCCAATGCCGTGGATCATCGGTAGTCAAAACCGCCACGCTTTCTAACAACTGAGAAGCAGAAATGTCATTTTGAAGCGCAAAAAACTGCGTTTTCAATTGCATATACTGAAAATTCAATGAGAGGTTTTGTGCATCCGTCCTATTCTGAAGAAGAGAAATTTCTTTATCTATTGCTTTATAGCCACGTAGATAAAAAGGTACCTCACTGGAACTTACGCTCAAAGCAATTCCATTTGCTTGAGTCTGTGCTAAATTGTTAGCACCTAGTGAGTTATTCACTATGTCTAGCTCTTTCGCAATTGCGGTCTGTTCTTTAAGAAATAGAATACGTTGTTCATTTTCCAATAGAATAGTTTGTTTCATCAGTGCCAAACTGTTGGAAATAGCTTCTTTTTCAAAGCGGTTACGATCGACAAGTGTCTGGATGAGGGCAGCTAGGTCAAGTTCGATATCCGCTTTTACATTTGATAACGATTGAACGGCGGCTACTTCTAGAATTTTTCTTCCTTCTTCAGCAGTCACCCAGTCGAACTTCATTTGCCGATTTGTGTTGGTTCCATTCGGAATCACAATTTCAAAATTTTTCGCTAGTTTGTTGATATAATTAGACTTCTGTACTCCACCAAATTCCTTAGCCGCTTGAGCCACAGTCTCGCTTTGCGCTAGAGCGAACAGCACAGAGTCATGGCTGTTAAATTCGGATACAAAATTCTCGAATACGGTCTCTCTCGTAATTTGATACTCAAACTTGTTCTGGTGTAATAGTTCATTTAAAGACGTGTATTTGGTGAATGCCGTTGGGCTACCTATAGAAAGTGGCAATGTGGCTCTGTACGAATTTGGTTGTAAATATGTCAGTACGCCACCAGCAATGACCGTTGCGATAGAAATTAGGATGATGATCCATTTTCCTTTCCAGAGGGTACCAAATAACTCTAACAAGTCGATTTCGTCGTCTTGGTGAGGTTGAGTTGGGGACACCATATTTCTCCTACAAAAAGATAAACTGAACCGCGACCCTAAACGAAATGTCGTCGATTTCTGCATGACTAAATTTGGGCACTTCCTAGATCAAAATTGCGCCAATTGCAAAGTAAATACAATATAAGTTGCCCAGCAATTGACATCAATCTCATTTCCCCCAGCCTATTCACGTTCTTAGTTGACGCACTGCCCATTGCTTTGTAACTATGCGTCCAAATTTAATAAACAATAATTTGAGGCATTACTTAAGGCTGATCGGCCCTTCTTACATCTTCCACAACAGCAAATACGTGGCCGCGTGAGCAACGCTATAAGTGGATTTATTGCCTTTAGATGATAATAGGGGAGCGTTAAATGGCTGAAAAAGCTGGTAAAAAGAAAAAATCAGAATCCATCGACGAATTTGTTTCGGCAGCAAAAACCCAAAAATCAATGGCAAGTGAAAAAGGCAACGAGTGCAGCAACCAATGTTGACGAGTTTGCCGATATTGCGTCGAATGCTTACTTTAAGATCCTTCTAAACTCTGAATTAATCGCCGTTGAAAAGCAAAAGGCGGTGGCCAAAGTGCTGTCGTTTGCCAAGAACAAAGAGCAAGCCAAGCAGAGCCTTGAAGAATTTAACACTGCGGTGATGGATTTTGAAAACCGGATTTCACCGCTCACCAACATTGACCCCCCATGTTTGCCGGAGGCTGATTTGTCTTAGTTACGCTGCCATGTCTGCTCTTTCCATAGCAGCATAGAAGTTTGTTTCTGCCTCAGCGGGCGGGATGCTCCCGATAGGTTCCAGCAGACGGCAATTGTTGAACCAGTCAACCCATTCAAGGGTGGCGTATTCAACGGCTTCGAAGTTGCGTCAAGGACCGCGGCGATGAATGACCTCAGCTTTGAAGAGACCATTGATCGTTTCGGCCAGAGCATTGTCATAGGAATCTCCGACGGTGCCAACAGATGGCGCGATTTTGGCTTCGGCCAGCCGCTCTGTGTATTTGATCGACAAATATTGTGATCCACGATCCGAATGATGCACCAGTTGGTCCTGCGCTGGCCTGCGTTGATGGATGGCTTGTTCCAAAGCATCCAAGACGAAGCCTGCGTTTGCCGTACGGCTTGTCCGCCAGCCGACGATCCGTCGCGCATAAACATCGATGACGAATGCGACGTAGACAAAACCCTGCCAGGTCGCGACATAGGTGAAGTCGCTGACCCAGAGGACCTTCGGCGCAGGCGCGTAAAATTTACGGTTCACCCGGTCCAGCAGGCAAGGGAACGCCTTATCAGGTATCGTGGTTCTTGGCTTCTTGCCGCGAATGATGCCTTAAATGCCGATGTCTTTCATCAACCTAGCGACGTGCAGCGCGCAAGATCAAAGTCTTCCCTGCGCATCGGATGCCAGGCATTCCTCACACCATAGACGCTGAGATTTTCCTCAAAGACCCGCTCAATCTCGGGCTTGAGCTCGTGTGTCGTACAGCTGGTTATCCCAAAACAATAAGGGTCGACAATGGAAGTGAGTTTATCTCGCGTG